>JALDAF010000044.1 GCA_022729315.1 Candidatus Nanohalalkaliarchaeum halalkaliphilum
ACCGGGACTATGAGCGCGGAGCAGGCAATCATGAGATTTGCATTCGTATCGAACCGGACGTGGAAATTCTTCTCCGGCAGTCCAAGTCCCTGTCCCGCCATCTTTGCACCGTAGTTCACACGGTCACCACGGTTATGCTGCGGGAACACGATCAGGGATGCGGACAGGCCGTGTGTGACCGCCGCGTCCAGTTCCATGTGGGTATGTTCATCCGTTACATCATCCTCGTCAAGTGCGACAAATGCTTCCTCTTCCTCTTCCGCGTCAAGATATTCGATAACGCCTTCTGCTTCCAGGTCATCCAGTGAGATATCATCGTTCTCGATCTGGTCAAGATGATCCTGCGTCAGCCGTGGCTCTCCATTCTCAACGATGACGAGTGGGCGCCGAACCCGGCCCTCATCCGTGCTGACGCGGACCTCGTCTTTATCCTCCGCGTACCGTACGTTCACTTCACCATCGATCTCTCCGTTCCGCCGTTTCTCCTTCAGCTGGGTCCGGACATCGTCCGGACTGTCTGTGGTTCCAAGGTATTCACCGTCAAAATATACGTCTGTCATATCGTTTATCACCTACTGGTGTTCTACACCGAGCTCCTCGATCTCTTCACGGAGCACGTTCCGTTCCATCTCGTTTAGTCCGCCAGTGATGCTGGCGGAGAGCGCCAGGTGTTTCCGGAGTCCGATGTTCATACCTTCCGGTGTCTTGATCGGTCCGAGCCGACCCCAGTGCGTTGGATGCAGTTCACGGGCCTCGAAGTGCTGGCGCTGACTTGAAAGCGGGGATACAACGTTCCGCAGGTGTGCCAGTGTCTTCACACGGTTCCCGCGCTCCAGCCGCTGGGAAACACCTGTTCGTCCACCCACCCAGTTCCCGGTCGCCATCGCAGACATGATCTGCTGGCTGAGCGTGTCGGAAACAACGGTGGACTGGAGGGAGGGGATGCGTCCACGCTTCGCGGATTTCTGGAAGTTGTACTTCATGCGTGCGACAAACCCCCATTTCCCGAGAAAGACTGAACGGAACTGCATCTCAAGCAGATCGCCTGCCAGAAGCAGTCGCTTGTTCGCATAATGGTCCATGTCGTCCTCATCGATCTCGTCCTTTCCAAGCGCGATAATATTCTTTACAAGCCGACCAAGGTACCGTGCCTTCGCCTCACGTGCCTCCGGCTGCTGCCCGAGGTGTGGAAGCAGGTACTGGTCCAGGATCTCCATGACCCGTTCCTGCCGGTTCTCGTTGATACCGCTGCGACGGCCGATATAGTCGACAGCCTCTTCCGCTGTCGCAACCTCCGTATCGTACAGGTTCAGGTAGATATCACCATCATACCTGTCGCTGATCGCTTCCACGATCTCCTTGTCTGTCTCCAGGCCAAGCGCCTTCATGATGACGACGACCGGCATCTTCTTCACGTTCGCAAAGTTGATCGTGACGATACCACGCTTCCGTTTCAACTGGTGCCGCTGCACGTAGCCATCACTCTCAGAGTTGATGCGGCACACCTGTTCATCATCGTCGTGCTGGTAGATCGGCCGGTTGTTCGCCATCTCCTCCATGGAGACCAGCACCTTCTCCGTACCATTGATAATAAAGTAGCCGCCCGTGTCATCCGGGTCCTCATCATTCTCGATCAGTTCATCCCGGTCCATGTCCGCTGTCGGACAGATATTGGATCGGACCATGACGGGGATCTTCCCGATCTCAACGGTCTCGGATTCCTGCTTCCGGCCCTCGAAGATCGGTGTCATCGTCACCTTGATACTTGACGCGTACGTGATGTCACGCATCCGTGCCTCTGCGGGTGTTACCCGGGTCCGCGACCCGTCAGCCTCCTTGATGATCGGTGGCTCGATCTCGACGTCACCGAGCTTGATCACGAGGTCCTCTCCACCGGGAAGCTCCGGCTTCACCTCGCCCACATCGTTCAGAATCTTCTGGATGCGGGTCTCGATAAAATCGTTGTATGAATCGACATGGTGATCGATCAAGTTGTTAGACGCCATTTCCTCAAGTATGACTGTTCCCATTGCTTATTCCACCACGACACGATAATAGACAGCTTTTCCTGCAGTTTCAGAATCTCGTGTGATCTTCACGATGTCTCCTGGCTCAGCACCGAGATGCTTCGCCATGACATCCTTCCGTTTAATCTTCGGGAGCTTGTCCTTTGTCACGTCATACGTTTCAAGAACTTCCTGGGCTTCATCTTCCCCCAGTAATTCGTGCTTCGGAACTAGCTCGTGTTGTTCGACATCAATCGCCATGCGCACCACTGGACTGCGTTGTTTATTCCCCCGTTACCGGTCCAGAACGCTTCAGAACGGGTTTTCAGCAGGTAAACAAATTTTTACACGTAACCTTTAAATACCTATGTTGAGGTTAATTCCAACCCTCATCCCCCGGTCTGAAGTGCCCGGCTTAATCACCATTGAAGATAAGATTTATAATGGTAAACTGGTGGTCCGGGGAACCGCAGTTATTTGTTCCGAAGATCCTCTCCGGTGATCGCACGGTGTTTCGCCCAGAAGTCTGTTCCCTCAGGAGTGTACAGCCATAGTTGCTCTGCCAGTCCGTGTTCTGTATCGTACGGATCGTCGATATTGATGGTGGCGGTTGTTGGGAAGACACCGAGTCCCGGGATCTTTTTCTTGTATTCCTTAACGTCCCAGATTTCTTCGAACCCATCATAATCGCTGGCTGGTTCATGGGTCTGACGTTCAGCCCGGTAAGAGGGCAGCGGATTTGTACGGTTATACTGTTCAAGGTGATCGACGGGCTGGAACGCCAGTTCGGTAAGTTCATCATCTTCGGTATACTGTGCTGAGTTCACGGTTACCAACGGGGTTTCAACCATGCGTTGGGGAGAGACAGCAAAATTTTTATGGGTTAGGCCAGCACAACAGATTAAACGTCAACGTACACTTTCCCGTCCTCCACCTTGAGATCGTAGGTGGGTTCGTCCTCGGTGGCGGGTGGCCGCGTGACTTCGCCGGTGGTGACGTCGAACTTGGCGTGGTGGCACGGACAGACGACCTCTTTGTCCTCCAGCCAGCCGTCGGACAGGTGGCAGTGTTCGTGGGTGCAGATGTCGCCGATCGCGAAGAACTCGTCATCGATACGGGCGATCAGCACGTTTTCGTTCCCGACTTCTACACCGGTAACTTCACCGTCGTCAAGCTCGTTTTCGTCCAGCGCCGGTTCCATACACTCCGTATGTTATTAAAGAAGGTTTAAATGTATCGGCTGCCGGATGCACGTGTTGTCCTGAAATCGCGGTGGCTGGTGCCTGTCCACTGGAAAAACTGAGAACGTTTCTTAAAGCCGTTTTAAGCGTCCAGAAGGTTTAAATGTCTTGGATAGTATCGGGTGGGACAGGGAAGAGGCAGATGGGGAAGGGGAAGCCACGCGATCCATACGATTCGTACGAGGACGTTGTTTCTGATCTGTACGGTCTGAAGAAGTTTACCGGCAGGATGTCACTGGATCCTATCACGGAGGTGATGGGCCGGTTGGGGGATCCGCACCGCGTGTTCCCGGCTATCCACGTCGCCGGAACCAACGGGAAAGGATCGACGACACAGATGACGGCGGAGATGCTGACCGCTGCAGGGTACACGGTAGGAACGTATACCAGCCCACATCTCACAGATTTCCGGGAGCGGATCAGGATCGACGGAGAACCCATACCGACGGATGCGGTCATAGAGTATTACAGGGATATCATGGAGCACACAGAGGATATCGATATCACCTTTTTCGAGTGTACGACTGCGCTTGCATTCATGCATTTCGCCCGGGAGGCGGTGGATATCGCGGTGGTGGAGACAGGGATCGGAGGACGACTGGACGCCACGAATATCCTTGAACCGGATCTGGCCGTCATCACAAACGTTGCCGAGGACCACACACACTGCCTGGGGGAGACACCGGAACAGATCGCGTACGAAAAAGCCGGGATCATAACTGAGGAGACGCCGGTGGTCTCCGGTGCAGACGGAAGTCCCGGGAACGTTGTACAGGCCGTTGCAGACCAGAAACAGGCTGACATGATCGCTCCGGAGGATGCAGTATCGGCGTTTGCCCAGGACATTGATGGGCTGCAGGTCTCTGTTGAGGAGGAAACGGTGCGTTCACCGGTGCGCGGACGCTACCA
Organism: Candidatus Nanohalalkaliarchaeum halalkaliphilum; assembly: GCA_022729315.1. Classification (GTDB taxonomy): domain Archaea; phylum Nanohalarchaeota; class Nanosalinia; order Nanosalinales; family Nanohalalkaliarchaeaceae; genus Nanohalalkaliarchaeum; species Nanohalalkaliarchaeum halalkaliphilum. The sequence goes on from JALDAF010000044.1 coordinate 4,157, forward strand.
GGTGGACAACATGAACCTGGCGGTGACGGCCTGCCGCAGCCTTGACGGGTTTGATGTGATGACAGATCATATCGTGGACGGCCTGTCAACCGTCCGACTGGAGGGGCGTATGGAATGTGTCGCCGAACACCCGCTTGTCCTGTTTGAGGGTGCGCACAACCCGGCGGGCATGCAGGCAGCTGCGGAGACGATCCAGGAGCTGCAGACGGGGAAAACGATTACCGTCGTCAGCATCATGGGAGACAAGGATTACGAGAAGATGATGGCGGAGATCGAGTCGTTCTCCGACCTCATCATCCTGTCACGTGCCAGTATCGGCCGCGCCGCAGATCCCGAAGATCTGGCGGAATGCATCGACGCAACAGACCATGAGATCGAACCCAGCATCCGCCGATCACTCGAGAAAACGCTGCAGATGGCGGACGAGGACGACACGATCGTGTTCACCGGATCCCTGTATTTCGTGGGTGACGTAAAGCAGATGCTGAATGAGATGTGGTGCTAGATACAGTTGACCCCGGTACCGTTCCCAGCCCCTCTATTGAATTATGCGTTCCACGCCACGTGTTCTGTGAACTATTGCTCTGCTTAAAACAACTGTATCCCCATGCTGTGCCATGGTATCGGAACATGCGCGTGCCGCTGCAGTGTTCGCCGCAGTGTTCTTCTACTTTGTCGGACTGCTACTGGTTGACCTCGGTGCCACCCTCCGGATCGCTGGCGGCCACACCGAGGCGTTGCTGGTGTCCGCGATGGAGCCCCGCGTCACCTACCACGCAGGCATACTTTCCCAGATCACCGGGTTCTTCATATTGTACGCCGTCGCCATCAGCTACTTCGTGGAACTGAACGGTATCCGGCCGCATCAGGAGGACTGGTCCCGCGTCCGCCGGTAGTCCACTACCCGCAGCCCCTCGTCCCCGAGATCGTGTTCGTCCACCGTGTCCCAGTCATCCCTGTCCCATTCCGGGAAGTATGTGTCGCCGTCCGGTTCCCCCGGGATCCACGTGATCAGCATCCGATCAACCAGATCCTGTTCCAGGAACTGTTCGTACACCGAGGCACCGCCCGCGATATACACGTCCGTATCCCCCGTGTCTTCCCCTGCCTCCAGCGCCGCATCGATGCTGTGGACATTCACCACATCCTCCTCCACGTCCAGCGCTTCACGGCTCAGCACGATATTGGTACGGTCTGGCAACGGCCGGTACGGATCCGGCAGAGACTCATACGTGGTGCGTCCCATGATCACCGGGTGGCCGGTCGTTGTCTCCCTGAAGTGTTTGAAGTCCTCCGGGTAATGCCACGGGATACCCCCGTCATTCCCGATCACCCCGTTCTCCGCAACCGCTGCGATGATAACTCGTTCCATACACGGAACAGTGGCGAACCACGTACAAAAACGTTCTCCCCGCCACCAAGGAGAACACGCCACCACGTACTGGTACCAGTAGTGAGGCCGGCGATGCACGGTAACAACCACGTGCGTTTAAAGCGTTGAACGCTACCACTTGAGGCGATGCGCCGTACACTTGCACTGATAACACTGCTGTTTCTGACCGGGATACTGTTCATGCCGCTGGCCGCGGCACAGGAACGACAGACCGGCGGGACCATAACCGTGGCAGAGGACGAGACAGTTGAGGGGATGACCGCTGTCGGCGGCACGATCACGGTGGACGGGACGGTCGACGGCGACCTCACCGCTGTCGCCGGAGATATCCGTATAACGGGTGACGTGACCGGTGATGTCACGGCGGCCGGAGGCTCGATCACGCTGGTTGGAGATGTGGGTGGGGACATGAGCGCGTTCGGAGGCGGCGTACACCTGGCAGAGAACAGCAGTGTCGGACAGCGCTTCGAGAGCGGTGCCGGTGACGTCTCCATACACGGCGTGGTCGGTGGGGACGCCCGCGTCCAGGCAGATAACCTGCGGATCGGTCCGACAGCGGATATCGGCGGCAACCTCGAACACGCAACGCGCTCCCTGTCCCTGTCAAACGATGCATCAGTGTTGGGTGAGATACAGAGCGTTGACCGCATCGAATTCACCCAGATCGTACCGGTACACATGGACGTGCCGGGATGGGCGTTCCCGATGTACGGGTTCGTGATCAACCTGGTGCTGGGCAGCATCCTGCTCCTCCTGCTCCCCCGGTTCTCGTACGGGATGGTGGAACGCATCCTTGACACCCCTCTGTTCTCACTGCTCATCGGCGCACTGACCATGTTCGTGGCACCGGTCCTGATCGGGTTGCTGCTCATCACCATCATCGGCATCCCGATCGCGTTACTGGGTCTGCTGATCCTGGTGATCGCACTCTGGGCGGGAACGGTGTACGGCGGGTTCGCTATCGGTGCAGCACTGCTCCAGCCGTTCGACGTAACGAACCGGTGGGCGATGCTGGTGTTCGGCCTGTTCGTCGTCCTTCTGCTCTCACTGCTTCCGTTCGTCGGCGGATTCATCTACCTGCTGATCACACTGCTAGGGTTCGGAGCCCTGGTACTGGGCGCTCGCCGCTGAAAAAAGAATAAGGCTACTCAATCGGGATTTCACGGTACTCCTCGTCTGTACCGGTATACTGCAGGTCGCCGGGAAGCACATCCATCAGCTGTTCCTGCACAGCTTCCGCATCATCCTTCACGGTGTCATACCGATCAAGCACCGTGTTCATAACATCACGTTCTTCCTCGATCTCCTCGTGGGCAGGAAACGTCATGGCATCATCGCCGTATGCCATGTATCCGGTAACACCGGCCGCGTATGCGTGCTCCCGTTCATGAAGCAGTTCGCCGGCACGGTCGCGCAACGTTTCCGCACGTTTCATCTGCTGCTGCAGTGCTCTCGGCTCCACAGCCTGCTCCATCCCCTCCGCGGACAACCGGTCGTCCAGGTACGCGGCCACAACGTCATCGTACTCTGATACTGTGGTCTCAAGCCTGTCAACCGCATTCTGTGTCTCCTCCGCGGTCCGCATCACATGGTAATGGGGATCGATCGCTCGGCGCTCCGCTTCGATCGAGTATCCGTCCTCCAGTATACTATCGGTCGCCTCCACGTTCAGCTCCAGGACAGCATACTTCTGCAGAAGCTCATCCGCGAGCGCTTCCTCCTGACCGGGGAGAGACCCGTCATATGTTCGAGAAATAAACCGGGATACAGCATCGTCCGCCTGCTTCCACAGCATCGCAGCCTCCCGTGGCTTGATCGTGTCGTTCTCCGCGACTGACAAGCCACTCCGCATCCGCAAATGATTCCAGATAATCCATATCATGAAACTAGTTCCAAATATTATATATTTTTCTATAAATTCCGATATTAGTGATAATAACTATATTGAAGAGAGAGTAAATAAAACGTTTGTTTAATCTATTCGGCGACGCCGAAGTCGAGCCCGTCATGGGATTCGTAGTCGACGAGGGTGATGTCGTCGAACGTCAGGTCGTCTATCGGCCTGTCCGCGATCTCGATCCCGGGCTTTTCAAGTGGTTCGCGTGACAGTTGCTCCAGCAGTCCGGGAACGTGGTCGTACGGATCATCTTTCCAGTCGGTGTCCTCATCTGGATCCTCTTCCGGTGCCTCATCTTCGATCCATCCCTTGATCTCGAGGAAGTCGTCCGGTTCTTCTGCGTTGGCGACCCGCTCCGATAGTTCGTGCATGTTGTTGCCGTACCATTCGCCGCGTTCTCCTTTCCCGCAGTAGATATGTGCATCCACGATGGTATGGGAGAATTCGCCGGGTTCGAAACCGGTCTGCTGTGCCACCGCGTTGGCGATGATGGAGTAGCAGGCGATGTTGAACGGTACGCCGAGTGCGATGTCGCCACTGCGCTGTGTCAGGTGGAGGTTCAGTTTATCGTCCTGCACGTTGAACACGTAGGTGAAGTGGCAGGGTGGTAGTGTGCTGACCGCGGCGTTCGCCGGGTGCCACGCCTTCACCACCATGCGCCGCGACTGCGGGTTCTCGTTCAACGTATCGATCACGTACTGCAGCTGGTCGAACGTTTTCCGACCATCCTCTTCAACCGTGACCCATCGATGGTAGTCGTCAGGCCAGGATTCGCCCTCCAGCTGTGCCTCGTCTTCGGGCACAGGATACCGCCGCCAGAACCGGCCGTACGCCGTATCAAGAAGCCATTTCCCGTCCGCCTCGTCGGCCCACGCATCCCATATTTTTGTTTCCTCGCGCAGGTTCCGGATGTGTTCCTCGCCGGAGAAGTACCAGATCAGTTCGTGGATCAGTGAGTTCCACCGGTACCCATCCATCTTCTTCGTGGTCAACAGGGGAAACCCATCCTGCAGATCCACCGTGTAGGACTGGCTGAAGTCTGATATAGTGTCGATACCGGTCCGGTTTGGTTTGTACGTCCCGTCTTCTACCACGTTCCTGACAAGCTCCTGGTACTCTTCCATCTCTCCTTCCCCTGCATCTACATTGCGGTTCACGATTTTAAGTCTGACGCCTGCACCTGAAACCGCGACCGCGGTTACCGGTAGTCCAGCCCGTCAACGGTGTCGTCCGGTCCGGCAACCAGGAACGATGCCTGGTTACCGTCCTCGTACAGGAACACGGTATATGTGTCACCACCGTGCTCCACCTGAACCTCCTCCCATTCAACCGCATCGTACTCGAGGAGGTCAGGATCAAGGTCGCTCTGCAGATCCATCCAGTCCTCACGCGTGTACTGTTCAGTCATTGTTGTACCACCTCCGTACGTTCCGGTTCCTCGTTTTCATACAATGGATATTCATCGCACAGCTCCTGTACCTCTTCCTGTACGCGTTCCGGGTCGTGACCGTCGATCGCCTGATGGATCAGTTCTGCGATGTACCGGAACGCGGATTCTTCCATGCCGCGCGTGGTCAGTGCCGGCGTCCCGATCCGGATGCCGGACGTCACCATCGGTGGCCGTTCATCGTACGGGATCATGTTCTTGTTCACCACGATACCGGCCGCCTCCAGCACCTGTTCGGCCTCCTTCCCGGTCATATCCTTGCTCGTCATGTCCGCCAGCACCAGATGGTTGTCGGTCCCACCGGAGACCAGTCGGAACCCGTGCTCCTGCAGTCCTTCGGCCAGTGCCTGCGCGTTCGCAACGATCTGCTGCTGGTAATCAGCGAAGTCCGGGCGCTGCGCCAGTCCGAAGCTGACGGCCTTGGCTGCAACCTGATGCATCAACGGCCCGCCCTGGCTGAACGGGAACACGGCCTTGTCCACCTGTTTCGCCAGCTCCTCGCGGCACATGATCATCCCGCCACGCGCACCGCGTAATGTTTTGTGGGTGGTCGTGGTGACGATGTCCCATTCCGGGAACGGGTTCTCGTGCACACCGGCCGCCACCAGTCCGGCGACGTGCGCGATATCCGCCATCAACGTTGCACCGGTTTCCTCCGCCGCCTCACGGAACGCATCGAACGGGATCTCCCGCGGATACGCACTGTATCCGCACACGATCAGCTCCGGGTCGTGCTCCTTCGCCTTTGCAACGATATGGTCTGCTTCAAACCGTTCCGAATCCTCATCGATCGCGTACTGATCGAAATCAAACAGCGTCCCGGAAAAGTTGATGCCGTGCCCATGCGTCAGGTGGCCGCCGTGCGCCAGCACCGGTCCCAGCACACGGTCCCCAGCCTCGATCACGGAGAAATACGCGGCAAAATTGGCCTGCGACCCGCTGTGCGGCTGTACGTTCACATGGTCAGCGTTGAAGAGTTCTGCGGCGCGTTCCCGCGCAACATCCTCCACCGCGTCGTGATGCTGGCATCCCGCGTAATACCGGCTGCCAGGATACCCTTCCGCGTACTTGTTGGTCAGCACCGACCCCTGCGCCTCAAGCACCGGCTCCGGCACGAAGTTTTCTGACGCGATCAGCTCCAGGCCTTCCCGTTCCTGCCGCTGCCGCTCGTTTTCCAGTGCATCATACACATCAGCATCAACGTCTCGAAGATCCTTCCCCCACATGCATCAGTCATACCGAACAGAGATTTATACAGCTTATGACGATAACCGTGAAAGGAATGTTTCACTGACCCAGCTTGAGAACGCGACAGAAGATTCGCTGATCAGGAATGTCTTCCAAGACCGGACTGTAATAGTACAGGTCCTGGTACTCTCCCATATAGAGTTCGCTGTTCTTCACAAGCAGTGTCATAGATACATTGCCAACAAGTTTCGTACGGATATGCTCGTAGAAGTTTTCTCGAAACGGGGTTCCGGGCTCATCGTGAGCTGTCCATTCACCCGGCGGCGCAGTATCCGCCAGGAACTCCTTGAAATCCTCAACAAGTCCATCTTCCCATCCAAGCTGCACCAGCGCTCCAACTTCATGCGGCACCCAACAGGTAAGATTTGCATGTTCAAGTCCGTGTTCGGCAATGAACATCTCAAACACGGGTTTGACCGACGTTACCGCCTGATCAAGCTGCAGTTCAATCTCCTTGTCAAACCACTCCATTGCTAACAACCCTGGGATGAAAACTGCGCAGCAGTTTTCAAGATTTGAACCTGCTCGCAACAAATTTGTTACAAGGGTCTCAAATCACTGTCTCAACCAACCCATTTGCGATTGGGCCCGACGGGATTTGAACCCGCTCGCAAACAAGTTTGCTGCGAGGGTCTCAAATCACCGTCTCAACCAATCGCTTTGCGATTGGGCCCGACGGGATTTGAACCCGCGACTACCGGGTATCTTCCAGTTAGATCATCGGATTCACGGATTAGCATCCGTTCAAACCGCCATCTCCTTTGGGAGACGCCGGTACTCCTCAGCACTTTTAACACAACTGCTGCGGCAGTTGGCAACGCAGATGGTGTTCAACCATCTCCACACGAAGCGTGGAACCTGTCGAGCATATGCGCGTGCAGGTCAGCATTACCGCCTGCTGCTTGGCAGGCGCGTGTTAAAAGCCCGGTGCTCTGCCAGACTGAGCTACGGGCCCGCTCGGTGTATGGATGGGAGG
>JALDAF010000037.1 GCA_022729315.1 Candidatus Nanohalalkaliarchaeum halalkaliphilum
ACAACCCGGTCCGGTTCACGTTCGGTAACCATCTTCTCGATGTCTTCACGGAAATAGTTACTCCGTGTCGCCGGGTCAATATACTGTACCTCAAGAGAACCGTCTTCCTCGTACCCGGAAAAATCCCATCCGAACACCTCGGCGTTTTCACGGATATCTTCCGGCAGCTCTTCAGTCGTGATAAAAAGGCAGTTTTCACCGTTTTCCAGTCCTTCCAGCAGGAACTGTGTACAGAACGTTGTCTTTCCGGAACCCGTGTTTCCGGTCACCAGCGTGACTGACTCTTCTGGGAACCCGCCATCAACCAGTTCATCGAATCCGGGAACGCCGGATGATAATCGTTCAACCATTTCCAATCACTCTACAGTAATTCACATCCCCTGCTTTTTATGGGTTTCTGCTCCCGCACATCCTGTCGTTCCAGCCCCCCGAACATGTGTGCAACGGCACGTTATATGGGCCGGTCAAAGCACGTGATGGTACAGGAGCCATCCGATCCCTGCCAGTACCAGGAACCCGTACGTCTGCACCAGCAGCACGCGGCGTACCCGCAGATCCCGGTTCTCCGGTGACATGTAGGTCAACGCCACATAGACGGCAACGTATGCAAGTCCGGCGATCACTCCGATCCAGTGCAGGTAGCCGATGGCGACCAGCCCGTAGAACAGTACCGCGGTCCCGGCACTCAGTTTCCGTACAGCATCGGTCGTCCTCTTCTCACCGTACATCCCGATAACCGTTTCCGGGGGTTCCGGCTCCTTCAGCTCCGCCTCCTCATCCTCGTCTTCGGGCTCTTCCACGATCACATACCATATCGTGAACTGTGCAGTGATTACGGCCAGAAGCGCACTCATCTCCAGTCCCGCAGCCATCTGATTGTAGAAGAAAATGGAGAACACCGTCAGAACCCCCATCATCGACCCCAGAAGCACCTCTCCCACCACCGGGATCTGCTTGAACCGGGCATATCTGCCGCCTTCCGGCATCATCCGACCAGCATACACACCAAACAATGCCATCAGCCACAATATGGCGAACGCAACCCGGATTTCCGCCAGGAACGCTGCTGTCAACGCAAACGCTGACATCAGCAATACACGCCGCAGATCCTGGGAGATGTACAGCTCATCCACCGAGATCTTCGGATCATCGGTATCGAACGACAGCTCCCACAGCAGGACGATCGCGTACGACCCGAAGAGAATCGTCACTGCAAGACTCAATGGGTAGTCACCACCCAGCAACCCTGTAACCACGTAGCCGACCAGCATCGGCCCCACGATAAACATGAACCGTACCGCGGACATCCGCTTCGCCACCCGGAGAATCCGTACGATCAGCCAGTCAACGTCCTGCCGAACACGGTGCCGTACCCCTTCCACGGTTTCACGTACACGTCCCATACCTGACATAGACTTACACCCCCTCTTTTAAACCGTCTGTGTCCACTCCCCTCACTGTGTATACACAGCGTATAACCCGGTCGCCCGGTTCCACCCCGTGCACCCTTCAGAACTTGCGCTCCGTGATAAACGTGGTGATCTCACGGACATCCCCCATATCAAAGGATTCGGACAGTGTATCGAGCACCGTCAACGCCTCGTCCACCCGCTCCTCCGCAACACTGTTCGCCTCGCTGATCGCGTCCGTTTTCTCGAACAGTTCGATGGCACGGACAACATCCTCATCAGTCGTGTCCTCTTTCTCCCTGTCCAGGATGGTGCGCAGTTCATCTCCATCATCAGCGGAAAGCCGGTCCAACGCTTTGACCACGATCAACGATCGTTTCCCTTCCCGGATATCGTTGCCACGTGTCCGGCCTTTTTCTCCCACGATATCGATGATATCGTCCCGGATCTGGAACGCGGGACCAATCTGTCTCCCGAACCGTTCGATCCGCTCCATGGTGGTTTCGTCCACTTCCGCGATGACCCCGGCTCCTTTCAGCGCCGCGGCCAGCAACGCACCCGTCTTCTTCTCCACCATCGCCATATACGCCTCCTCGGATATGTCATCCCGGGACCGGAATGAAAAATCCAGTGACTGGCCATCGAGAACCGACCGGTCCGCCTGGTTCAGCACTGCCAGCAGTTCCTGGAACGTTCCCGGATCGAACAGGTCTGCGTTGTCGATAAGATACGTGTACGCCTGCGCGTGCAGCGCATCCCCGATGTCGATCCCCTGGGACAAACCGTACGCAATCCATACCGCGTCCTCTCCTCGCCGCATGATATCCTTGTCAATGATATCGTCGTGCACCAGTGTGAAGTTGTGATACACTTCGATGGCCCGGGAAAATACGCTCGCCTGGTCCAGGTCACCTTCCAGTGCCTCGCACAGCTTCAGGCACAGCAACGGCCGTAACCGCTTCCCCCCGCTACCCATCACGTATTCCAGTCCATCTTCCAGCACCGGTGATTCCGGCCAGTCCGTGTCCCAGTCCTCCGCGAAATGTTCTTCCAGGTATTCCTCAAATATCATCTACACATACCTTTGTGACCGGTATCACATAAATGGCTTCGGGAAGATACCACCACTTTATTTATCGTGGTACCTGCAACATACCAGTATGCCTCTTGAAACCGTCGTGATGAAGATCGGTGGCAGCATCATCACGGACCGGTCAGCGGACGCGGCCACACCCCGTGAAGATGAGATGCGCCGTACCGCAGAGGAGATCAGCTCGTTCGACGGCGACCTGGTGCTGGTTCACGGAGCCGGTTCGTACGGGCACCCGAAAGCAGCAGACGCCGAACTGGACACTGGTATCTCAAACGACATCGACAGACAGGATCTGGCAGAACTGCAGCTTCTCCAGAACGAACTGAACGTCCTGTACTGTTCCATCCTGCAGGAGTACAACGTTCCGGCATTTCCGGTCCAGCCCAGCGCGTGCGTCGTGATGCAGCACGGTGAAATCAAGGAGGCCCACCTGACGGTTATCGACCATCTGCTGGACCACGGCCTTGTACCGGTACTGTACGGCACACCGGCACTGGATACGGAAAACGATGTGTCCATCCTGTCCGGCGACCTGATCGCACCGGTCATCGCGCACCACATCACCGCTGACACGGTGCTGCACGCAACGGATGTGGACGGCGTCTACGAAACGTTCCCTCCCTCTGATGGCACGGATATCGTTGAGGAACTAACGGCCATGAGGGACGTGTTTGGAGACAGTGGCAAAACCTCGGTGACCGGCGGCATGGAGAACAAGGTACAGCAACTGTTCACGCACGGGCAGAACGGACAGATCTTCAATGGAACCACCCGTGGCACCATCGAACAGGCGTTGAACGGTACGGACATCGGGACAACAGTAACCCCACGATGATACCATCACGGCCGCATCCATGTACCGGCTCCGATCATCGTTTCTGCGTGAAAGGAACAAGATTTACCTCCTTCATCAGACGTCTCATACGTATAATCCGTGTACTGTACCTCTGTCCCGGTTATCCCAGACACCAACTCCGATATGAGGCCGCGGAATACCGTGAACCCGGTTTCCTCAGAAAATTCTGCGCGCACCAGTCACCTATTTCAAGCTGGGACACGGCAGATGCCACATGGCCGAAGACATCTGGGAGGATTCGGAGGCCCGGAAGAACGTGGAGAACGTGTTCAACCGGGAGACGATCGAGGCACTGTTCGACCTGTCCGAGGACGGTCACTTCGATGTGCTGCACGGGATCGTGAAGGACGGGAAGGAGTCCAGGCTCTGCATCGCAGAGAAGTTCAATAGGGGCGAACAGTCCAACTTTATCGCTGCAAAGATCTACGCGGTAGAGGCCTCGAACTACCAGAACATGCAGCAGTACCTGTTCGGCGACCCCCGGTTCGAGGGTATCAAACACAACCGGCGGAGCATCATCTTCAACTGGTGCAGGAAAGAGTTCAAGAACCTGAAGAAGGCGGAATCCCTGGGACTGAACGTGCCCTCACCGATCGCGTTCGAGAAGAACGTGCTGCTGATGGAGTTCCTGGGCGAGGACTTCCGTCCCGCACCACGGCTCAACGAGCTGGAACTGGAGAACCCGGAGACCGCCCTGGACTACCTTGTCGATGCGATGGACCGGCTGTGGAACGAGGAGAAACTGGTGCACGGCGACCTGTCCGCGTTCAACACGCTGATCTGGCAGAGCCAGGTGTACCTCATCGACTTCAGCCAGGCCGTCCTCACACACCACCCACAGGCCGAGGAATTACTGGAACGGGACGTTGAGAACGTGCTGAACCATTTCCGGAAGACCTACGACATCGAACGCGGCACGGATGACGTGGTCGAAACGATCACCGGTTAGGACTGTCCGGAACCACCGACATCATCGGCGAATAACCCTGCAGACCGTTCCTTGAATGATATTCACCCAGGTCAGGAATCGTCCCGAGAACCGTTTTCCCCTGTAATCTCCGTCTCAAGATGATACTGGAGGATATCTCTGAGTGTGCGTTCCGACAGTTGTGGACGTGACACCGTGATCACGGAACCGTGCTCATGATCGAACGCCCGATCATCGATCACGATCTTCGTGGCGTCGACCGCCAGGTTTCGGATGGTACTGTTGACCTGCGGGTGCGGCGTGGTTGAAACGATAAGGCGGGCCTCCGTCACGTTCACTCGTTCCCAGGTGACCGGATGGAGGAGATCTCCGAACACGTGACTGATACCGTTCTCGTTCGCCGCACGATTTGCCTCCGGATCATAATCAACAATAACCAGCGGTATGTCATCCAGTGACAGATGTTCAACCAGTGCCTGCCCCGTATTCCCGTACCCTGCCACGATAACGTGGTCTGAAAGGTCATCAACCACGTGTGACCGCTCCATCGACCGTCCAGACTCCTGTACGCCCATTTCTTTGAACAGACGTTCATAGATCTGTTCCGCGTACCGCGTGGACAGTGCCGACGTAACCAGTGTCACGGCAAATGCCAGCAGGATACCCTGGAACATGTAGCCCGGAACGACCTCCGTGATCACCCCGATGATAGCGGCGATCACCGCAAACTCACTGATCTGGTCTAATCGGGATGCGGCCAGGTACGCGGTCCGGGAGTCATGCCCGGTCCACAGCAGACCCAGAAATACCAGGACGGGAACCAGGATCATCGAACAGATGATAAGCACCCCGGCAACTGCTACAGCAGCGGGTGCTGGAACCACGATCAATGCACCGATGAACAGGAACATGAACGCGATAAAGAAGTCCCGAAGCGGGTCCAAGGAGTCACGCAGATCAGCATTCTTCACCGGCTGCGAGAACAGCACACCGGCCGCATACGCCCCTACAATCGCAGTGCTCCCGACATACTCCATCCCCACAACCACTGCAAGCATCACCGCCAACCCGGTCATCATCAGTAGTTCTGGACGCTGCCGTGTTACCACGGTCATCAGCCGGGGCGCAGCCGACCGGAACAGGAACGCCGCCACCAACACCACCAGCACGATACCTGCCTCGTGCACGGCGCCGGACACAAGCGGATACCCGAGGAATATGCTGATAAGGACGAGGGCTGCGATATCCTGGAGGATGTTGAACCCTTCTGCAAGCCGTCCGTGTAGCAGGTTGCGCCGCACCTCTACCTCCACGATATCCTGATCCACCAGCGTGGAACTGAGTGACGCTGCCATCGCCACCAGGACCGCACTCTGCCAGTCGACCCCGACCGCGCGTGCAGCAAGGAACGTGACGCCAGCGACCACCCCGATCTGGACCAGGGAGATAACCGTTATACTCCGCCATTCACGCGACAGATGCTCTGTCCGGGTATGCAGCCCGATGAAGAAGACGAGGAATACGATGCCAAGGTAGGCAAGATCGAGGAACAGCTCTGGATCGATAACGGTTCCCGCAAGGATACCTGCCACGATGTACGCCGGGTAGACCGGCAGTGACAGGCGATGAACGAGAAACATGACGATGGCCGCTGTGGCAAACAGCAGTGTCAGCGCCAGGAACAGGTTATCCATCGGTCCGCACCTCCGGCTTCAACGCTGCTTCGATATGGGATGCAATTGTTTTCCCGGCAAGTTCATGCTCCAGCAGCACGTAGTCCGCCCCCTCCTCATACAGGCGGTCCCGGTCCTCCCTGATCGCAGCCGACACGATACGAATATCCGCAGATCCCGCCTCCTCCAGGATCTCCGCGTTCACCTCGTACTCCTCGGACACACTGAACACTGCGGCCGCGTCCGCGATATGCGCCTCCTCCCGCAACTCTTTATGATGGAAATCACCGAAAATATGGACGTACGGCCCGTCCTCCAGCTCCTGCGCCGTATCCGGATCACGGTCCACAACCACAACAGTATCAAACCGCTCCTCAATCAATGGCAGAAGCATACGGGATACATCATCATACCCCAGCACCACCGCATGCCCACTGAACTGTTGATGCTCCACGTCCGACTTCCGCTGCTTCCCAAACACCGATTCAAGATACGGCTGTACACGGTCCGTTATATCACGGTTATACATCAGCAAATATGAGGAAAGACCCATCGTGGTAAGCGCAATGATGGTAAGGAACCCCATGAGCTCGGCACTTTTATCCCCGATATGTGGAGCGACCTCCAGTACAATGGGTGAAGACACCGCCACCGCACCAAATATCAGTGAAAACTCACTGGTCTGTGTCATGTTGATACCTGCTTTGAAAGAGGTGCGAAGCGTGTACTGCTGCCACTTCACCAGTGAGAATATGATCGCGAATTTTCCAGCCATCAAAAGCGCTGCAGCGATCAACGCCTCCCGCCAGTAATACGTGACCTCTGCCAGGGTCAATCCTAACCCGAAGTCCACAAAGAACAGCGCCATAAATAACGCCGTCAAAGGACGCACCCGTTCCCGGAGCTCCATGCTGTACGGCATCTGCGCCAGCCCCAGCCCGGCAAGGAAGGCACCGATCTCCGGCGACAGATTGGCGTATTCCGCCATGTAGATGAACGCGAAGCACCATGCCAGTCCAGACACGAACAGGTAATGCGGGTTCTCCGCCATATGCCGGAATACGGACGGCATCAGTGAACGTCCCGATAACATAGCGATCATGCTGATGATGCACAAAAATCCGAGGATCAGCACGGTATTGAGAGCAAAGCCCTGCAACGATACCGCCTGTACCGTCAGCACAGCCATCAGTATCACTACCACCACATCCTGTACAAGCAGGATGCCGATATCAAGCTTACCTGACGTGACCGTGTTCTCACCGGTATCCGTAAGCAGTTTAACGACGACAGCGGTTGAACTGTACATCACCGCCAACCCTATAATGACCGCAGCAACGACCGAAAACCCGAGCCACACCGCGATCAACCCCCCAAAACTGGCGGTTAACACCATCTGCGGGATCGATATCAAAAGAATAGAGTCCAGCATATGCCGCACCTCCCGCACGTTTAACTCGAGGCCGATCAGGAACAGGAGGAACGCCAGCCCCAGTTCGCCCAGGTTCTCGATAAGGGTCGTGGGAGCCACCCACCCCAGTACCGCGGGCCCGATCACGATCCCGGCGATGATGTACGCCACGATCGTGGGCTGTTTCAACCAGACCGCCAATACACCGAGCACTGCGACCGCGCCCACGATCACGGCAAACGATACCAGGTCAACGGCAAACACATTCATCCCACAACTACCTCGTCCCCATCAACCAGATTACACTTCCGCCCTTATCAGCATTACTCGACAACCATGCAAAGAAGAGAACCCGGCCACTACCACCACACCCCCACCTTCCTTCTATTTATAAATCGTGGCGGATGAACACACTGTACTCCACCACCGTAAACCACCTCTACCACCTGAATTCGCCGCTTTAAGGCGCAAACACCTATTTAAAGGTTGGATGGGTAGAGTGTAATACAGTGAGACATCTCAGAGTCCCGGAGGAGCGCGTTCCCGTGCTTATCGGGACGGATGGAGAGACCATCGAGGAGATCAATGAACTCGTGAACGCGGAGATCGAGATCGATGACGGCGAGGTCCGGATCGAGGCGGAGGACGACCCGTTCGAGGAGATCCGTGCCTACAACATCGTTAAGGCGATCGGCCGCGGGTTTGCACCGGACCGTGCACTCCGCCTGCTGGAAGATAACTCGGACCTGTGCGTGATTAACATCAACGATTTCACGGGCGGCTCGGACAGCAGGAAGGAGCAGTTGAAGGGCCGTGTCATCGGACAGGACGGCCATGCACGCGAAAAACTGGAGAAGGATACGGACACGGAGATCGCGGTGTACGGCAAAACCGTATCTATATTAGGGAAGGTTCCAAACGTTGAAGTTGCACGGCAGGCGGTGACCATGCTGCTTGAAGGACGGTCCCACTCCACCGTGTACACATATCTTAAAAGGAACCAGTCGAACATAGTGTAAGGAAGCGGGTACGTGCGGATGAAGATATGTGACCGCATCCCTGCCTATCCGCGTACATTTCCACGTTTTGAGGGGATATCATGACAGAACCAGAACAACAGCTACAGACCGAATCAGACCACCGTGAGATTTCGGTGGCAGAGTTTTTCGAAAAGAACCGTCACCTTCTCGGGTTCAGCAACCCGCAGAAGGCTATCATCACCTGTATCAAGGAAGCAGTCGACAACTCACTGGACGCATGTGAAGAGGAGCGCATCCTCCCGGAGATCCGCGTCACCGTTGAGGAAGATGAAAAGAAACGGCTGCGATGGCAGGTCATGGATAACGCGGTCGGTATCGATGAAAGCATCATCCCAAACATCTTCGGCAAACTCCTGTACGGATCCAAGTTCCACAAACTCCAGCAGAGCCGTGGACAGCAGGGTATCGGTATCTCGGCGGCCGGGCTGTACGCCCAGCTCACGACCGGGAACCCGGTGAAGATCTATTCGAAGAAGAAGGGCCAGGAAGACACGCACATGTTCAAGGTCCGTATCGACACGCAGAAGAACGAACCGGTCATCATCGAGGACCGTGTCGTGGACGACTACGAGTTCGACCACGGGACCAGCATCGAGATGGATATCGAAGGAAAATACACGGGCGGACACCACTCCGTCAAAACCTATCTGAAGCATACCGCGATCATGAACCCGTACGCAAAGATCGTACTGAACGAGCCGGACGGGAACACGATCGAGTTCCCACGGGTCACGGACAAACTCCCGAAGATCCCGAAGGAGATCAAACCACACCCGCACGGCGTGGAGCTCGGTGTACTGATGCGGATGATCAAGAACTCCTCCTCACGCACGGTCAGCTCGTTCCTGCAGAACGAGTTCACCCGTGTCGGCCGCACCTCCGCCGATGAGATCGTGGAGAAGGCGGATATGAGCGGGAAGGAACGACCAAGCACACTGGAGAAGAGCAAGGTGGAGGACCTGCTTGCAGCGATGCAGAAGACAGACCTGCAGAACCCGCCCACCAACTGCATCTCCCCTATCGGGGAGGACCTTGTCGAGGAAGGACTGAAGAAGGAGTTGAACCCGGAGTTCGTCACCTCGGTCACACGGAAACCAGCTGTCTACCGCGGCAACCCGTTCCAGATCGAGGTCGGGATCGCGTACGGCGGCGATATCGATAACGAAGGCACATACAACGTGCTACGGTACGCGAACAAGGTACCGCTGATCTACAAGAAGAACGCGTGCGCCACGACCGAAGCCATCCGGGAAACGGACTGGAGCCGGTACGGCCTCTCCGAAAGCGGTGAACGGCCAAGCGGCCCGGTCTACATCCTGGTCCACATGGCATCGGTCTGGGTACCGTTCACCTCCGAGGGGAAGGAGGCGATCGCATCGTACCCCGCAATCACCAAGGAGATGAAACTGGCACTGCAGGAGGCAGGCCGCGACCTGAAACGGTACATCTCCAAGAAGCAAAAGGCACAGATGCAGAAAAAGAAGGCGAACAAGCTGTCCTCCTACTCCATGGAGATGGTGCCAGCACTCGCCAAGCTCGCGGAACACGATGAGGACGAGATCCGTGAAGAACTGATCGACATGATGAAACAGAAGTACGAGGTCGACGTACGCAAAGAAATGGAGAAGAACACGGAGTAGTGGTGGAACACGATGAAACTTGAAGAAGACGACATGACGGTAGAAAAATTGGAAAGCCTGGGCGACCAGATCATCGAACAGATCAAGAACGGGGAGAACCCACACTTTGAGAAACCGGTACGCAGCCGGTCCAACGTCGAGTTCGACGAGACGGAAGGCGTACTCACCCTGGGCGACTCCACCTCGAAACGGTATTTCATGAACATCGGACAGGCCCGGTCCTTCATGCAGACCATCCTCATCGCACAGAAATGCAAGGAACTGATCCAGGAAGGCCGCACCGCCTCCGTCCGAGAACTCTACTACCAGCTGAAGCACACCATCCCGGGACTGGACGAGAACACGCTGGAGGACCAGGAAGAGTCCGACCCGGTCATCGTGGACCTGGAGACCGCTCTAGACTCGCTGCGGGAACAGCTCCACCTGATCGCGGAGCCGAAAGGCCGGCTGTTCGGACCGATCACCATCGAGGACCAGGGCGACGAAGTGAACTGTCTCGAGCTTGGAAAGTCCGGGCTCGGCGTCCCATCCATCGTGGACGACTACGAGTTCCTGGAGCACGACGCGGACTACGTCCTGGTCGTGGAGACCGCCGGTATGGTGAACCGGCTCGTGGAGGAAGGCTACCACAAGGAACACAACGCCATCATCCTCTCATCCGGAGGACAGCCTTCACGGGGTGTGCGACGGCTCACAAACCTGCTGCACAACGAACTGGACCTCCCGGTCTACATCTTCACTGACGGCGACCCATGGGGATACTACATCTACTCCGTGCTGAAGGCAGGCTCCATGAACCTCGCATTCGAATCCACCCGCCTGTCCACACCGGACGCCAACCTGATCGGGATGACCATCGAAGACATCGACGAATACGACCTTCAGGGCGTCACAGAAAAACTGAAGGGCAAGGCACCGGACCAGAAAGGCGGACCGACCGGCGACTACAAGCGCGCCAAGGACATGATGGAATACGAATGGTTCCAGCACAAGGAATGGCAGAAACAGCTCCAGGACATGATCGACCGCGGCGTCCGTATCGAACAACAGGCTCTCGCATCCAAGAAGTTCGAATTCGTCGCAGAAACGTACCTGCCCGAGAAAATCGAACGCAGCAACTTCCTGCCCTAACACGATTTACTCGGAAAAGCAGACCCTACCGGTCTCCGACCCGAGAAAATCGAACGCAGCAACTTCCTTCCATAGGATGTACCGGTGCAGCCACCTGCCCGAATACGGTGGAGTGGCAGCCCACATCTTTCTCTTCTTTTTCCTCCTGTATCCTACCAATTTTTTATACCGGCGTACCGTATACTGTACCTGATGGCGATAACCGAACTGTTCTGCCGGGCACTCATGTTCGGCGGCGAGATCTTACCACTCCAGGAGATATCCCCGGTCATATCGATCCTGGCGATCCTCGCAGCGTATGCGCTGCTGGTCGCCGAATCCTTCCCGATCCCGGCCGCGTTCGCCTCCGGCTACCAGGTCGGCCGCCACCCCCTGTTCTTCGCCATCGTCATCTACCTCGTCGTATCGATCGCGGTCGTCGCAGGGATGATCCCTATCTGTGAGCCGATGGTGGACGGTGCTGTGAACGGCGCGGCAAACGAGACCTTCCTCCCCTGACTGCGCAGGATTAATATAGCAGCTGGAACTGTAGTATACCCATGCCGTCGGAACACGCCTGCATGTTTCTCACGTACCCCGGTACACTGATCGTGGACGCACTGGACGGCCTGGTGGAAAGCCGTATGATGGTGTTCGCGATCCTCCTCATCTTCGTCCTCCTGTTCGGACTGGCCGTGTTCCTCACCTCGTTCCAGATCCTGGAACTCGTTCCCATCCTCAGCGCTATCATCAGCTGGCTGGAGATGCTGTTCTTCGAAGGCGGCGTCATCATCGTGCTCTACATCCTGATATCGATCGGGATCGTGCTTCGTCTTATCCCGATCTGCGGCGGCGTCCTGTAACCATCTACACCACGACCCACGTGATACCGTACGCCAGGACGAACGACAGGATCATGGCTCCCACCCACGCCACCATGGTGATCATGATCTTCCGTGTCCCGATATTTCCGCGGCCCCCGACCAGCCCCGCACCGATGATCGATGACAGGATCGCCTGGTTGAACGAGACGGGGACGCCGTACAGGGTGGCCACATGCGCCAGAGAACTCGCCGCCAGCAGCGCGGATATCGCCCGCCGCGGCCCCATCTTCGAATAATCCCGCGCCACAGCCTCGATCAGTCGGGGACTCCCGGTCCACGCACCGACCATCATCCCGATCCCACCGA
>JALDAF010000006.1 GCA_022729315.1 Candidatus Nanohalalkaliarchaeum halalkaliphilum
ACTGCACGACCGTACATGCGGAACAAATCGTCCGTCTTGATGTCGTCAGGGTCGCCCAGGATAACGGTCTTCCCCCCACCGAGATCCAGGTCCGCGGCCGCAGCCTTGTACGCCATACCCTTCGATAGTCTGAGCACATCCTGCAGCGCGTCATGTTCTGTATCGTAGTCCCAGATCCGGGTGCCACCGAGGGCAGGCCCGATCCGGGTATCGTAGATAGCGATGATGGCCTTGAGACCGGTTTCCTCGTCGTGGAAGTATGCAACCTGTTCGTGATCGTGTTCTGCCATATCGTCCAGCGTCATACTACCGTTGCATTGTATCCGGCTGTATAAATACCATGCGTGGCTGTACCGTGCAACCCGGTTCTGCGGCCGGTATTAACTGCAACTACTGTCACCAGGTTGTATCTCTCCCAAGTTGATCTGTTGATAAAATGACTGAAACACCGTATACAACCGGGACCATGCGAATGTTGCTTACCGTGATCGTGTTACTGTGGCCGCTTCTCGTTGCGACCGGTGTCACCCTGTCACAGCCGGACTTCATCCATGACGGTGCGGTCACGGTCGACGAGCCGACAGCGATCAACGGCGGCGCGGGGGCGGGGACAGATAGCAGGGATGCGGACACGGATGGTTCTCCCTGTTCCTCTCATGGAAACTCGTCGGGATGTACCTCCGTTCCCCTGACAGACACTGTTCGTCCAGTTCCATGACCGGGGAACACCGAACAAGTTCCAGCTTTCGGCCATCCTGTACTTCCTCTATCCTATTTGAATAATCCGGACGGTTTCCTGTACCGGATATGGATCGTACGGTACTGCTCTCAATCCTGGTCATAGCTGTGTTCCTGATCAGCGTTCCCGTTGCAGCCTCCGCCCATCTGGGGCACGGTTATTATCCGTCCGACGCCGATGTAGATCAGCTGGACAAACTGGAACCCGCAGCTCTTGTTGAACGGGTTGCGTACCTCCCCAAGGTGTTTAACAGCCAGTCCAGAGAGGATCAGTCCCGTGACAGGGAGCAGAAATCAGCAAACGGACCTGCCGCGGGGATACCCGGATCCGGATCTTCAAGCGGGAGTACCGTTATCCCGTTTGAACAGGTTCCCCCCTCTGAAACTGACCGTGAAGACAGCGGGATCGAGATATTCACACTGGCCGGTTCCAACCAGGTCCGTGTAGAGGTATTCCTCGGTGAACAGTCAACGAACGGGCATGACATCGAAATCGTGAACGTGACACGGGATGACAGCAGTGTCACGGTCCACATGCTGGTGCAACATCCTGGCCCGGAAACCACTGTAGAACACGGACCAACGTTCCCCGCCGATGCTGCAGAGTTCACGCTCCCGGATGGGGAGTACACCATCACCGCCTCCCTCATGGCCTTCGATCACAGCCGGGAAACGTTTTCTATAACCGTGTAACCATGTTTCTGTACGGTGCAGCATGCACGTGTTCAGCCCGTTGAGCGAGCGTTCAACTGACGCGGCCATCGTTTTATACCCGCGGTACGCTATGATTATGCATGGCGGTCGCACTCCTCGACGTTCTCGTCTTTATCCTCGGCATCACGGTGACGGCCGTGCTGGTTACAGCCATATGGTTTCACCGCAAACTAGAGGAGGGGCCGCTGTTACATGACTTTCAGGCTGTCGACGACACGATCCAGGATGCTGAGATCGGGATGGCCATGACCGTACTGATGGCGTTCGGTTCCGTTATCTTCATCCTTCACGGCACCACCTACATCGAATCGATCATGTACGCAACCACGGTGCTCGCCATCCTGTTCAACACGGTCCTGGCCGCGGTCCTGTACCGGTTTGTGAGGCGGATAGGATGAACCCGCTGGATATCGTGTTCGGAACGGTCCTGACAGTACTGCTCGTCTGGCTTGTCTACGAGATGGGCAGGCTCATCGATATGCTGCAGCGTAAGGACCTTGAGCAGGTGCGTGGCGTGGTTCAGGAGTCGATGGGGGCGCTTCGCGTGTTCATCGCCACGTACGTCGTTGCCTCGGCAGGCGTGTTAATCGGGCCGTTGGTCGGTCAGAACATCGGAATGGGAACCTCTGTCATCGGATTGGGCGGGATCCTGTATTTTGTACGGGCCGTGAGGAAGCACCTCTCCGCCCGTTGAAATATTCTCTTCATCATTTTTTCCACAAGGTATATGTAACAGGGAACGAAAGAGGTGCACAATACTGATGGAGCCGACCGACGTTGACATGACACTGAAGCCGACAGGAGTAACGGAACTGGATGAGATGCTTGGTGGCGGTATCCCACAGGGACATGTCGTGTTACTGGCTGGGGACTCCGGGACCGGGAAGACGATCCTGTCGATGGAGTGGCTGTTCCGCGGATACCAGGAACATGGCGAACCAGGCCTGTACCTGACGCTGACCGAGCCGATAACGCAGGCAGTAACGAATATCAGGGGTATGGAGTTCTACGATGAGTCAGCGTTCGGACATGAGGACATCCATTTCACGGATATGCGGACCACCCTCGATCTGATCGACCTGCACAAGGGCGCAGTGGACAAGGAGGATGTGGAACGTATCATCGAAGCGATAGAACAGCTTGTCCAGGAGGTCGGTGCGAAGCGGGTGGTCTTTGATTCGATCACTGCACTGGCATACATGATAAAGGACAGGGAACTGATCCGGTACTTCATCTTCCGGCTCGGCGCCCTGCTCGACAGCCTGGACTGCACCACGTTCATGACATCGGAGGTCGGGGATGGCGGGTACAGCGTATACGGTGTCGAGGAGTTCATCTCCGATGGGATCATCAAGCTTCAGCAGGAACCGGTGGCGCATGACCTCCGGCGGTCACTGCAGATCATCAAGATGCGGGGGCTGGACTACGACTCGGAGCAGACCACGTTCAGGATATCAAGCGACGGTATCACCCTGTTCAACACGCAGGTGTCCCCTGCGTACAGCTCTCCAGGGGATCGGATCCATCTCGGGGTTCCCGGTATCGATGAGCTGTGTGGCGGCGGCGTGTTCGATAACAGTGTCACGATGGTGTCGGGCCCGGCCGGAACCGGGAAGACGCTGATGTCGATGCATTTCGTTGCACAGGGCCTTTCCGAGGGAAAGAAATGCCTGTATGTCACGTTCGAGGAGAGCGCGGACCAGTTGACACGGAACGCGCAGTACTTCGGCTGGGACCTGAAAGATGCGGTTGACCACGGCGACCTTATCGTGATATCCCGGTACCCCGAGGAACTGTTCCCCGAGGAACATCTTTACAGCCTCAAATACGCGGTTGACGAGCACGATATCGACCGGGTTGTGATCGATCCACTGTCTGCACTCGGGAACACGTATCCTGACGACGAATATATCCGGTACGCCCGGAACGCGATCGGGTACCTGAAGCAGAACGAGATCCTATCACTTGTAACCTCATCAACACCAACACTGATGGGATCCCAGGAACTGTCCAAGAGCAACCTGTCAACCCTCTCCGACAACATCATCATGCTGAAATACGCGGAGACCGAGGGAACGCTCAGCCGCATCCTCACCGTTCTGAAGACGCGTGGAACAGCTCACGAACACAGACTGTACCAGTACGATATCGCCGATGATGGGATGCAGATACAGGACCCTGTCATGGCATTCGAAGGCGTCCTCTCCGGATCAGCACGGAAAGTGGACAGGACCGTCAAGGAGCAGGTGCGTGACCTGTTCCTGGACTACCTGGGGCCGATGGGAGAGGCCGAGTTCGACCAGATGGATGCCGGTAACATAACGCGTTCCGGATTGATGGACTATATCGACGAACTGTCCGACAACAACCTGATCGCATCGGACGAGGCCGACCGGTTCAGGGAGGATATTGAACGGGTGTTCGAGGGAAGAGTACCGGACACCCGCATCCCGGATACGGACACTAAACGAGATAACGGTACGTTCCTGTCCCGCCTGCTGAAGTGACCCGGCATGATGCTCCGCACCAAACTCGTCGCATCGTTTCTCGGTGTGGCCCTGCTGGTCGGCGTGGTCGGCGTCGTGTCGATCACGAGCCTCGACATGGCGCAGAGTACGATAGATGATGAGGTCGTCCCGCAATCGGAGAAATGGACCGCCTTCCACGAAATGAACGATGCGCTTCATATGTCAATACTGAAGGCGTTCATCTACCACCATACAGGGAATGAGCAGGCGCGCCAGATGTCTGAATACTACCTTGAACAGGTAGCGGAGCTGGAGAACAACGTTACCCGGCACGGAACTGTGGAACAGAACGGCGCGATCGCCGCGGCAAACCAGAAGGCCGAGACCGTGATACGTGAGTCGCTCACGGCCGACCCCGGCGATGAGGAGGCGATATCCTCACTGTCACAGATAGCTGACAGTGAGAACGATGTGATGCAGCACTACCGTGGTGTCGGCATCGGCATGCGTGAAGAGCTACATGCCGCCTCCACCAGCATCTTCTCGTCATTAGAGCTCGCGGAATTGATCATCCTCGCTGCAAGCTTCCTGGCCATGATCCTCGCCAGCATCACGGGACTCCTGCTCTCCAACCATATCTCGCGTCCACTGCATGAACTGCAGGTCACGGTCGAACGGATATCAAAGGGGGACATGGATGCAGACATCCCGGACAGGCTGGCGGACCGGGAGGATGAGATCGGGTATCTCAGCCAGTCGTTCGACCGGACGCTCACCAGTCTGAAACTGGCGATGCATCGGACGTCTCCGCATCTGGAGGCAGAGGTTAAGAAGCAGAAGCAGGATCTGAAGGAGCAAAGCGCGTTACTGGAGTCCACCATCGATGTAGCGCAGGAGGGCCTGCTTGTCGTGGACCGGGATGGCAGCATCCTGGACTACAACGAGGCGTTCATCGAGATGTGGGACCTACCGGAAGAACTTGTTGAAACAGCGGATGATGAGGAACTGCTCGATTACGTGATGGAGCAGCTAAAGGATCCGGAGGCATTCCGTGAACAGGTGGACTACCTGTACGACCACCCTGAAAAGGAAAGCTGGGACAGTATCGAGTTTACGGACGGCCGCGTGCTTGAACGGTACTCGGCACCTGCCCAGATAGATGGGGAGATCATCGGCCGTATCTGGCGGTTCACCGATACCACCGACACTGATAAAACCGGTAACGAGGAAACAACAGAGAGACAGACGCAGGCGCACGAACAGTAGTGGACTATCATGGGAGCAACACAGGCCGATACCGAGGGGAGTTATGACGTACTGATCTTCTACTCCAGCCGGACGGAGCCGCAGCTACTGGACAGGTACCGTGACTCTATCAGTTACCTGCAGGATTCCGACATCGAGACGACAGTCATCGACGTGGTGGAGGAACAGGAGCGGGCACGGGAACATGACGTGATCGCAACGCCGACCGTGATCGTCCGGGACGGGAACACAGAGGATCGGCACCTTGGCATCGTGAACGGTCTGAAAGATGTGCTGTCGAACGATATCTACGGGCAGTCCCTGCTCCACCGGCTGGGATTCAAGGAGGGACGGGAGTTTGCCCGGGAACACGACCTTCATGGGGCGGACCGGAAGCAGGTTGAGGACGCACTGCACAGCCATCTGACAACACAGGGGATGAAAGACGTTCAGGTCACCGGGCTGGACCTTGAGGACTGCACCGCGGAAGGACTGTTCACGCCGGATGAGGACAGTAAGAAAGGCCAGGCATGGCATGCCAAGCTGGAGGAGTTCCTGGGCGGCGTATTCACTGAGGTGTTCGGCACCGGCGTCATGGGTGCTGAAACAAAGTGTGTGGATGATGGATATGACCACTGTGCATACACCATTGGTAAGACAGAGTAACGCAAAGGGATAGGTATGCAGGAACGGAAAATACGGGATGCGGTCAATCAACATACCGAGGGAACGGTGTTCTTGCTGAAGGTTGATGCCCGCGACTACCAGGCCGCGACGGTGTCACTGTTCAAGGAAGCAGCAGAAAACGATATGCCGGTCATCTACGTGGCCACCAAGCGGCCGTACGTCCACCTGGCCGACGTATTGAAGAAGAACCATCTCTCCCAGGACTTCATCTACGTCGTGGACGCTATCACGAAAACCATCACCGATGAGGGCGTGGTGAACCGTGATAATGTCACCTTCCTGGACAGTCCACAGAATCTTACAAACGTCAGTACCGCGATCTCCCTGATGGCGAACAAGCTGGACTCCGATCATGCACTGCTCGTTATCGACTCACTGGAGGCCCTGCTCACATACAACGTTGAGCAGGCGGTATCCGGTTTCCTCAACGATCTGAACGACCGGACCGACACGCTTTCCCTGGACCTGGTTCTCTTCAAGCAGGAGCAGACCAGCGAAGAGATCGGGTCAACCCTCTACTCGATCGTGGACAAAACGATGCTCATCAGCAAGGAAGAAACAGAACGTATACACGTGCTGGAACGGACCCAGGATCATGCACTTATCGAACTCAGCCCTGACATCGTGGAAGCACTTGACTGGGACGAAGGCGACGAACTCTCCTTCACCGTGAAAGACGGCAGGTTAATCCTGAAACATGCATAGGTCGCAGACAGCTTCAGTAGTTCTCCAGGCTTTTCCGGAGTTCCTCGTCCTTGATCTCGCCACTTTCCACGCCTTCAAGGATCTGTTTCTGGGCC
The DNA here is from genome assembly GCA_022729315.1 of Candidatus Nanohalalkaliarchaeum halalkaliphilum. Lineage (GTDB taxonomy): Archaea > Nanohalarchaeota > Nanosalinia > Nanosalinales > Nanohalalkaliarchaeaceae > Nanohalalkaliarchaeum > Nanohalalkaliarchaeum halalkaliphilum. The sequence goes on from JALDAF010000006.1 coordinate 6,653, forward strand.
TGCTCGATGTTGCGGAGACGGGCGTTCATCCGTTCCATCTGGTAGAACATTTCCGACATGGCCACCCAGAGCTGGGCCATCGCAGGGTTGTCCGCACTCTTGTATGCATCCTCATACGTCTTCGTACGCTTCAGCAGCTTCTCCAGTTTCCGGACCAGATCCGGATCCAGATCGTCACGCCAGTCACGGTTCGAAAATACCCGGTTAACGATGCCCATACCCCCAGCGTTCTGCAGGGAGATTTTTATAGATATAATCTGCAACGTCTACACAGGGAGAACTATCTATGGTTGAAGACGGAGATGTCGTGGAGATCCATTACGTTGGACGTATCAGTACAACAGGCGAAATATTTGATCTGACCTCTGAAGAGATCGCAGAGGAGGAAGGACACGACGTTGACGGCATGGACCTCGGACCGATGAACGTGCTGATCGGTGCCGGCCACGTCCTGCCGGGCCTGGAGGAAGCGCTCCGTGACATGGATGAAGGTGACAGGAAGGAGATCTCGATCGCATCCGAGGACGCGTTCGGTGAACGGAGCAGCGACCACGTGCAGACCATCTCCCGGAACGAGTTCAAGGACCACGACGTGACACCGCGCCGCGGACTGGTCGTCGAGATCGACGGACGTCGCGGCAAGATCATCAGCACCAGCAGCGGCCGGGTCCGCGTTGATTTCAACCATCCGCTTGCCGGAAAAGATCTGGACTACGAGCTGGAAATACTGGATGTGCTCGACGATCCGGAGGAACGCGTCGACGCCGTCATGGCGTTCTACGGTATGGACGAGACAGAAGAAGTATCCTACGAGTTCGACGCCGACACCGGTGCACTGAACATCACCGTTCCTGACGATGCACGCACCCCAGAACTGGAGGAGCAGCTGACAGACGAACTGGAGCTTGTGAAGGGCGTCGACACCGTCACGATAAGCTAAAATATTTAAGCGAACGCAAGGGCGCTACATCATTTATATAATTCTTTGTTCCCAAACGACGTACCAGTAGCGCCAGCGGACGCCAAGAATCCGTGCACGCTACGTATACGATACACAACAGAAGGGGAACGATTATGGAGGACATCATTGAAGAAAATAAGGAGCAGGACAACGAACCACTTCCAACAGAGAAATCAAAAGACCACAAGGCCGACGAGGAGTTGCGGAAACTTATCGAGGAACGCAAGGCCGATATCAAGGTTGTTGGAACAGGGGGAGCAGGTAACAATACAATTTCTCGCCTCATGCAGGTGGGGATCGCCGGCGCCGAAACCATCGCCGTCAACACGGACGCACAGGACCTGCTGTACGCGGACGCTGATGAAAAGATCTTGATCGGGAAGGAACTCACCAGCGGACTCGGTGCAGGTGCAGATCCGAGTGTCGGTGAAGAATCCGCAAAGGAGGATAAGGACAAGCTGAAAGATGCGACGAACAACTCCGACATGGTGTTCATCACCTGCGGGCTCGGTGGTGGAACCGGTACTGGGAGCGCACCGGTCATCGCAGAGATCGCGAAGAAACAGGGTGCACTTACCGTCGGTATCGTGACACTGCCGTTCCGCATGGAAGGCAAGTCCCGTGAAAACAATGCCCGGCGCGGACTGGAAAAACTGGAGAGCACCGTCGACACACTGATCGTTATTCCAAATGATAAACTACTCGAGATCGTGCCGGACGTTTCACTGAACACCGCGTTCAAGATTGCGGACGAGATCCTCGTCAACGCGGTGAAGGGTGTGACGGAACTGGTCACCAAGCCAGGACTGGTCAACCTCGACTTCGCGGACATCCGTGCCGTGATGGGCGAGGGTGGTATCGCCATGATCGGGATGGGACAGTCCGATTCCGAGTCTCGTGCCGCGGAAGCAGTTCAGAAAGCACTGACCAACCCGTTGCTGGATGTCGATATCCAGGGCGGGAACGGCGCACTGATCAACGTGTCCGGCGGCTCCAACCTCTCACTGAAAGAGGCACAGTCCGTCGTGACCGCGGTCTCCGAGAAACTGGACGAGCAGGCCAAGGTCATCTGGGGCGCACAGGTCATCAAGGAGCTTGGTGACAACCTCCGGAGCATGATCATCGTGACCGGTGTCCAGAGCCCACAGATCTTCGGACCTGAAGACACGTACCAGGAAGAATACAACAAGGAGATCGAGAAAGAGCTCGGCATCGAGTTCGTGTAACCACAGTCTCCCGAACACATACGGGACGGGTTAAGCACCGTTCCCTTACTCCTCTCTTTCTTCTATCCAACAGTTATTTAACAATCTGACACGGTACAGGTACGTGTATGTCCTCCTTTACCGAGTACGACAACGCGGATCTTGCCGATGTCAAAGCGGCGCTGGATGCTGATGAAAACATATTAAGTTACGACTGTTCTCCGAACGGCCAGATCGAACGGTTTGCGGCCACATACGAGGATGGTGATCAGGGGCAGATCATTGAGCAGGTCGGCGATGACTACGAGTCTATCACCATCTACCGAGACCCAGAAGCTCAGTTCGAACAGATGGAAGAACTGTACAACAGCATTGAAGCGTTAGTAGACGGTAAATACGGGAAACTGTTCGATATTGGGAACGCAATCACCAGTCGAACAACTCGCCTTCACCTTCCGGACAGGGAGGGAATGCAGTATGCTGTTGAAGATATGCGTGCGGAACTACCGGAGGAGACACCGGAATATCTCATCAAGATTGAAGGTGCAGAACCGAAACGTACCACTGTGCCAGTTGACAGCAATCTGGCACCGCTCGCCGGGACGCTGGATCCGGTACCGCTCGTCCCCAATATCCAAATCCAACACTACAGCACGCTAACCTCTGAGGAGGTATACGAGCGTGTACCTGACGACTTCAAGACAGGGTGCCAGGCCGGGAGTTGCGGCACGGTTTACACGGTTATTGACGGAGAACTTTCACCGATGTTCAACGATGGGAACGTGTTTATCCCTGAGGAACTGCAGGTCTTCGCACAGTAGACGCCCTGCATATTTAAACGAACCATTCTATCAGTTAGGATGTGGTGGATGTGTACCCCTCACCCCTGAAATCCCAGCCGCGGAAAGGCAATGCAGCAATGATTCTCGTCGCCATCGTATTTATCGGCGGCATACTGTTTGTGGCGAACAACCCGGAACTACTGGATGAACTGGATATCGATTTCGATGGAGACTTTGACGGGTTCGGCGGCTCAGGATACTGTGGAGAAGCGATGAGCTGGGCGGAGGATAACGGATACGATCCGGACGACTGTGCCTGTGTAGAAGTGGCAGGACCCAGTGATTATCAGGTGCCCACCGCCCTCCTGGATCTCGGTGGTGGACAGTACATGATGGTCGGTAAAGAGCAGGGAACCTGGAGTGCGGCCACCCAGCCAATCTCGCTGACCGATAGCCAGGTGCAGCAGACCTGCTCCGAGTTGGCGGAGAGCTAACGCGCTCGATGTATCCGCCTGGTCCAGATAACCTGTCGATGTACGGAAATGTATCAAGCCGTTCACACTGTCCGCGGTCGTCCTCCTGCAGTGCAACAAGCCCCGGGAACAGTTCCGATCTGTTCATCTCTCCCCTCTCCCCCGGCTGCGTAATACCCGCTCCAGAACAATGAATAGCTCCTGCACGTCACGACCTCTTATTTATAAATATTGCCGTGCAGGGTTGTACTGTCTCGCTTGTACTGCCCTCCTGGACGGCAGGAGAGATCGTGCACCACTTACGGTATGCACTATTTCTCCGATTCCAGGGGCTACACAGCCGAGGTGTCACACCAATGGTCATGAAGGAGATCCGGGATACGCTGAAAGAATGGAAACGTGTACTGAAGATCACACGGAAACCGGATCGTGAAGAGTTCGAGATGAGTGCAAAGGTGACCGGTGCGGGCATCCTCATTGTGGGTGCGATCGGGTTCCTGATCCATGTGATCGCGAACCTGCTGGCGACAAGCGGGATCTAAAACGAGTAACGGGATACCAATGACAATCCTCACGGTACGTACGACACGCGGGCGGGAGAAAACCGTTGTGAACGCACTGGAAGCACAGGTGGAGAACAAGGCACTGGAGATCCAGGCCGTGTTTTACCCCCAGGACCTGAAAGGATATATCTTCGTGGAAGGCGTCGAAGGCGACGTGAAGGACCTGGTGCAGAACATGCGGCACGTCCGCGGCGTGATCGACAAACCGGTCGATATCGAAGAACTGGAGAAGTTCCTCTCCGAGGAACCACGCGAAATCAAACTGGAAATCGGTGACACGGTCGAAGTGACCGGCGGCCCGTTCGAAGGTGAGGAAGCCAAGATCGAACGGATCGATGACGCCAACCGGGAAGCAACCATCGAACTCCTGGAAGCCGCCGTACCTATCCCGGTCACCATCTCCGTAGACCTGCTGCGGAAACGCAGTGACGAATAAAAAACTGACACGAGAGGTAGAAGAGGCGAACGAATATGACTGAGAAAATTTCAACCCTGGTCGAAGCAGGAAACGCGAGCGCAGGACCGCCGCTCGGCCCGGCACTGGGACCGCTCCCGGTGAACATCGGGGAGGTCGTGAACGAGATCAATGAACGGACCAGTGGATTCGAAGGTATGGAGGTCCCGGTAGACGTTGAAGTCGACGAGGAAACCGGAGAATTCACCGTGGAAGTCGGTACCCCGCCAACCGCGGCACTGCTGCGGGACAAGGCAGGGATCGATAAGGGCAGTGGAGAACCGAACACGGTGAAGATCGCGAACATGCCGTTGAAAGACATGTTTGATATTGCAGAGATGAAGATGAACGATCTTGTTGCGCTCGATACACGCGGCGCAGTAAAGGAGGTGCTCGGAACCGCCCAGTCCATGGGCCTCCTGATAGATAACAAGGAGCCAAGAGAAGTACAGCAGGAGATCGATGACGGCAAATACGACGCCGTGTTCGCTGGTGACGAAGAACTTCCGGACGAGGCTATGGGTGGCGAGATCGATGAAGAAGCTGCAAAGCAGCAGCTTGAAGAACTCGAGGCCGAACGAGAAGCAGAAGCCGAAGAAGAGGAAGAAGACGAAGCAGAAGAAGGTGAAGACGAGGAAGAGGCGGCAGAAGACGAGGAAACTGAGGAAGAAGACGAAGCAGAAGAAGGTGAAGACGAGCAATGAACATCGAGGAATCCGTCAAGGAAGTAAAGGAGGTGTCGCCGGAACGGAACTTCACACAGTCCGTTGACCTGGTGATCAACCTGAAGAACGTGGATCTGAACGATCCGGAGAACCGGTTCTCCGAGGATGTGCGGCTTCCATACCGGGCGTCTGACGATGTGAAGGTATGTGTGATCGGTGAGACCATCACGCAGAACGCAGACAATGCGGACCGGCTCGTGAATCCGAACGAGCTGGAAGAACTGTTCGACGATGAGTCCGCGGCGAAGAAGCTGGCTACGGAGTACGACTTCTTCATCGCGGAGGCACCGCTCATGCCTGACATCGGTAAGAACCTTGGATCGGTTCTGGGCCCCCGGAACAAGATGCCGGATCCGATGCCGCCAGGCAGCGACCCGTCCGAGAAGATCGATGCTCTGCGGAACACTATCTCGATCCAGCTCAAGGAACAGCCCTCCATCAAGTGCAAGATCGGTGAGGAGGACATGTCCGACAAGGAGCTGATCGATAACGCGAACGCAGTTATCAACAAGGTCATGGACCATCTACCACAAAACGAGCATAATATCAAGGACGTCCTCATCAAGCTGACGATGGGACAGCCGGTACAGGTGAACTAACGATGCCGCAGCTACTGACACGGACAGAGAAAGAAGATCTTGTCAACGAACTGGCACAGATGATGGACGAGCATCAGGTCGTCGGCGTGCTTGACATGCACTCCCTGCCAGCACGACAGCTCCAGGAGATCAAGAAAGAACTGGTGGGCGAGGCACAGATCAAGATGACACGGAAAAACCTGATCCACCTCGCACTGGAACAGTCCAACCGGGACAACATCACCGACCTTACAGACAATACAGCAATCCAGCCGGCACTGATCTTCAGCGAACAGAACCCGTTCAAGCTATACAGGACCATCCAGGAGAAGAAGACGTCGGCACCGGCAAGTGGCGGTGAGATCGCACCGAACGATATCGTCCTGGATGAAGGCGGGACCGGACTGGACCCGGGACCGATGCTGGGACGCATCCAGGAACTCGGCGCACAGACCGCTGTCGAGGACGGAGAGATCGCTATCACACAGTCCTCTGTAGCGGTTGAGGAAGGAGAGGTTATCTCCCGCAACACCGCTGAAATCCTGAACACGCTCGGCATGGAGCCGCTCGAGGTCGGACTCGATCTCAAGCTGGTGTACGAGGACGGTGAAATCTTCGACAAGAAGGTACTGGCCATTGACACCGACGCCTACCGCGACGACCTTGCATCCGCGGCAAGCGGTGCATTCAACCTGGCCGTCAACGCCGGATTTATCACCGAACAGACCGTTATCCCGATGCTCCAGAATCAGACCTCGAAGGCTCACAACCTGGCGATCAACGCCGGTATCGTGAACGAGGACACGGTCGACACACTGATCAGTCAGGGTGCTGGCCACGCTGCAGCACTGGATGCAGCGGTCGACCTGGACAGCGTCGACATCAGCGAGGCGTCACCGGATGCTTCTGAAGACGACAATGATGCAGACCAGGAAGATGCCGCAGAAGACAGTGAAAATTCAGAGAGTACGGGAGATGGTGAGGACGAGACAGCGGAAGACGAGGATGAAAGCGTCGAAGCTGAAGCGGATACGGATACAGATGACGGGTCAAACAACGGTAACGATACTACCAACCAAACCTCGGACGATGAGGAAGAGGAACAATAGGAGGTGACACGAGATGGAACTGATCTACGCAGCACTTCTGCTGCACTCTGCGGACAAGGAAGTCAACGAGGACAATGTAAGCGATGTGCTTGAAGGTGCAGGAATCGAAGCCGATTCCGCACAGGTCAAGGCACTTGTTGCTGCACTTGAAGACGTTGACATCGAAGACGCGATGAACACGGCTGTCGCAACCGGTGCTCCGGCACCGGCAGCAGGCGGCGCTGAAGAAGGAGGAGGCGCTGACGAAGCCGAAGAAGCAGAGGCAGAAGAAGCCGAAGACGAGCAAGACGATGAGGAAGCAGAGGAAGAGGCAGCAGAAGGACTCGGAAGCCTCTTCTGATATCCTCTCTTTTTTCTTTTTATCCTGTATTCTTTTTAGCAGGCATTCCCATTATTCTTCTACCACATCAAGGAGGGAGATTCCAGATGAAGCGATTACGGCCGAACGATGATACAGGGCAGCAGTTCCAGGATGTTGACACGGTACTGGTCCATGCAGAACAGATGGTGAACCTGTACGATGCGGTGACGCCGGAAAACTGGCAGCGGGAACGGGACAAGGTGCTTTCCGGTCGGAAGGATACCCCGTCGTTCACGTACACCTCGTCACCAGCGGTGGAGAACCAGGTGAAGTCGGTGCAGCAGAAGCTGCGGACCCTGCAGGAACGACTCAGGCATGCACCGTTTCCGGATGACCAGCTCGATCTTCTGCGTGACTACTATCTTGATGTCATCGCAGATGCGCTGCACCGGTCGAACATCGTCCTGAACCGTGGAAATAAAAAGGTGGTGCGCCACGCCTCACAGCATCTCTGGGGTGTCCCCACCTCGGAAACGCTGCAGTTCGCGTACGATATATTGGACGAGGAGGACCCGATCCTTGCCGATCTGGTGGATGCCCGGATGGGAAAAACGGATGCGGAGGAGCTCCGTCAGGAACTGGAGGATCTGTTTCAACGGTTCAACCTGACAGGGTGGAGGACCGCATACACCGATAAAACGACCCATGTCTCCCCGATAGAGAAATGTGTCAGGATCCGTTCCGACCGAGCGGGGATGATCGACACCTGCCATGAACGGCTGCTGCTCCACGAGTTCGGCGTGCACGTGCTGCGTGCGGTGAACGGATGGAACCAGCCCTACAACCTGTTCGCGGTCGGACTGCACGGGTATGAAACCACGGAGGAGGGGATCACCACGTATCTCGAATACCGTACCGGCCTCCTGTCCGAACCGTTGCTCCGACGGTACGCGCTCAGGGTGCTCGCCGTCCAGTCTGTTCTGGACTACAACAGTTTCAAAGAGACGTTCGCCCTGCTGTCTGCCTACACCGATGAAGCGGACGCGTTCCACATCGCGATGCGGGCGCACCGCGGCGGGGGACTGGCCAAGGATCACATCTATCTCCAGGGGTTCCTGAACATCCGGAACCACATGGAGCAGGCGAACGATCTGAACGATCTTGAAGACCTGTACATGGGGAAGATCCCGCTTGAAGAACTTGACCAGCTGCGGAACCTCCGGAACACCTGCCACATCGAGGCTGCAAAACACCAGCCCGGCGACTTTCTCACCATGTTCAGTACGTCCATGGCGTCAAACACGCAGCGGCAGGAACAGAAAAGAGAACAGCACACTTAAACGTTCAGCCGTATGTGCGGTATAGGACGATGGCGACCCTCGACGAGTTAAAGGAACAGATCCGCGCGGAGGCCAGCGAACACCCGGACCGGTTCTTCCCGGTTGAAACCATCAGATCAGAAGGATTCCAGCGCGGGAACTGCGATTCGTGTGGCACAACGTTCTGGTCCGTTGACCAGGAACGCGAGGTATGTGGAGAACCCGACTGCTCAGGCGGCTACACGTTCATCGGTGATTCACCGACGGATAAGACGTTCGACGTGGTGTCTGCATGGGAGGCATGGTCCTCGTTCATGGCGGACCGCGGATACGAACCGATCGACCGGTACCCGCTCGCGGCCCGGTGGCGGAACGACACTGACGTGGTCCGTGCCAGCATCTACGATTTCCAGCCGTACGTGGTGTCCGGCGCGGTCGAACCCCCGGCCAACCCGCTGGTGGTGCCGCAGTTCTGTTTTCGGAGCAACGATATCGACAACGTGGGGATCACCGGCCGGCACTACACCGGGTTCATCATGGACGGGCAGTGCGCGTTTACGGCTCCCGACGAATACGAGCAGGACCGGTATTTCAAGGACATGCTGGACTGGCTGATCCATCCCGATGGGATGGCCATCCCGAAGGATGAGGTCGTCCTCCACGAGGATGCGTGGGGGGGTGGCGGCAATCTAGGTGCCAGCATCGAGTTCTTCGTCCGTGGCCTGGAACTGTTCAACCAGGTATACATGACGTACGAAGTCGATGAGGATGCAGAAAAAGGGTACGTCGATCTGGATACGAAGGTGCTGGACATGGGGATGGGTCATGAACGGATCGTGTGGATGACGCACGGCTCCGAGACCAGTTACGAGGCGAATATGAAACAGGTGGTGAAGAAATTATATGGACGGACCGGTGTCGATCCGGACCGGGAGATATGGAGCCGGTTTTTACCGTACGCCGGCCATCTCAACCTGGATGAGGTGGACGATATCGAGGAGACGTGGCAGGAGATCGCGGACAGGATCGGGGAGGATGTTGACACGCTGAAGCGCGAGGTGCTTCCCGCGGCCGCACTGTACGCGATAGCGGACCACACCCGGTGTCTTCTGGTCGCATTGAACGATGGGCTTCTTCCGTCCAACAAGGGAGAGAAACACGCGCTTCGGGTGATGGTGCGGCGATGCTTCGAGTTCATCGACCGGTACGACTGGGAGCTGGATCTGACCGAGGTAGTTGAGTGGCACGCTGACGAGTTCGGCGAGCTGTATCCAGAGCTACGGGACAACCTCGACGGGGTCAAAGCGATCATCCGGCACGAGGAGAAAAAATACCGGCAGGCCACGGAAGAAGCAGAACGCATCATCAACGATCTGGATGGCGAGGATATGAGCCTCGATCAGTTGATCGAGCTGTACGACTCGCAGGGGATCACGCCGGACATGCTTGAACGGCACGGTGTCGCCGTGAAGGTGCCGCAGAACTTCTACACGCTGGTCGCGGAACGGCACGAGGACGAAGATGAGACCGATGAAGATGCAGTGGACCGGGTCGATGTGACAACCGATCAAAAGACCGAGCGGCTGTACTTCGCGGACGGGTATATGAAGACGTTCGAGGCCGAGGTCGTGGACGTCACAGACAGTTTCGTTGCACTTGATCGGACCGCGTTCTACCCGACATCCGGTGGACAGGAGCACGACACCGGGACGCTGGACGGGTCACAGGTCGTGGACGTGATCGATCAGGACGGTATCATCCTCCACCGGATCGCGGACGGTGAGGAGGTACCCGAGATCGGTGACACCGTACAGGGCATGATCGACTGGACGCGGCGGACCCGGCACCGGAAACATCACACCGCAACACACCTCATCAACGGGGCGGCACGGGAGGTGCTGGGCGACCACATCTGGCAGGCTGGCTCCCATAAAACCGAGGAGAAGGCCCGTCTCGATATCACCCATTACGATAACCTGGACCGGGAGACGTTGCAGGAGATCGAGGACACGGCCAATGAGATGGTTTCCAGGGATCTTCCGGTGGAGAAGGAGTTCCTTGACCGGACGGATGCCGAGCAGCGGTACGGGTTCCGCATCTACCAGGGCGGTGCCGTTCCTGGGAAGACGATCCGTATCGTCCGTATCGGGTCAGCGGATGAGGCTGAAGATGTCGAGGCGTGTGGCGGTACGCACTGTGAGACGACCGGAGAAGTCGGCACGATCCGGATCATCGGATCGAACAAGGTGCAGGACGGTACGATCCGGCTTGAGTACGTGGCCGGAGAGGTTGCGGAGCAGCACGACCAGATGCGTGAGACGATCCGGGAAGACATCAGCGAATACGTGGAGGTTGACCGGCCACTTGAAGTTATCGCCGATATCTTTTCCGTCGAGTTCAGCCACCTTCCACGGATCGTGAACCGGTTCGTGACGGAATGGACGGATCGGCGGGAGGAGATCGAGGAGTTACGTGAACAGATCAACACCGACGAGTACGATGTGCCGGAGATGGAATACGAAGAACGGCCACGTGACCCGCAGCAGCTGTTCACGGAGTGGAAACAGCTGGAGAAGGATATCGACGCATTGCAGCGGGTGATCGAGAAACAGATCCGTGACGATCTGCTCGCGGCGGACGACGACTTCGTCATTGAGCAGATCGATACCGGGGACGTGGGGCTGCTGATCCGGACCGCACGGCACGTGGTGAAGGAGCAGCCGGAGAAATCCGTGATCATCATCGGATCCACCGCCGCCGTTGGTGCGGCTGGCGAACAGAGCGAACGCGACATGGTGGAGGAGGTCAGCGAATACGCGGAGACGGTACAGGGCGACGAAGCGTTCGCGAAGGGCTTCCAGCTGAAGGAAGATATCTCTGTCAGGTTGTAACCGTTCTGGACAGCCAGAGATTTAAGCCGGGATATCCAACTCCTCCGTATGGCGGTGCCGGAACGGCTTCTTATCGGGCAGGTGGCAAGCATCGGTGTACTGGTTGTGCTGGTGGTTCTTGCAGCGATAGCGGCACTGGTCGAATTCCTTGTTGTTGAACTATTGTTGCTGCTTGTTCCTGCAGGATGCGTACTGGCCTATATCGGATACGTCACGGTTGTCCTCCGGCAGGTGTCGCTGTCGATGGTGGTCGCGGTCCTGGCCGCAGTTTCCGGGAGCATGCTGGTCGTGTTCCAGCCGTACAAATCAGTGGTCGAACTGTTCAATCCACAGTACCTATACACGGTACAGTTCGTGTTCATCGGCCTGTTCATCCTTGTTCTCGCCGGAACGCTGTACCTGGCACGAGACGCGAACACGTCCGGCCGGACACTGGTTCTTCCGTATCTTGTTTTGCTGCTGCTTGTTGCCGCCACGGTCCGGATCACGGAAGCGGTATGGACCGCCCCGTACCCTACCCGTACCACTATCACCGGTGTCACCGGAAGCTTCATCCCTAACTTCTGTGCGCCCGACTCCGGCCTGTCCGTCCTGTGCGAGGCCTGCACCGGTATCCCGTCAGCCGTTCCTGGAACGATAAGTTGTTTTTACAGTGCGCTGGGTGTTCTCGCTGTCATCCCGGCCGGACTCATCACCGGCTATTTGTACTCCCAGCACCGACCGCGGTACCAGCAGGGGCTTTTGATGGTGTCAACGAGCGGTCTCGGTGTTGGCCTGCTCATCTTTATCGGTATATAACCCGGTTCGTGAGAGTTTGGAGCGGACGTAAAGGTTTAAAGCTTCTCTCCGTATGCACTGGTATATGATCGTTGGATTTTCATTGCAGCACGTGGAAGCCGAAAAGAAGACCCCTGGACAGGGGAAACTGAACATCAACTACAACTCCTCAATCGAGGATGTAACCGCTGCCAAGGTCTCCGCAATGGACGAGACCGTTGCACGTATCACGTTCTCCCTCCCGATCCTCTACCAGCAGGGAGATAAAGACGTTGCCGAGATCCAGTTCTCCGGATCCGTGCTGTGGCAGAAGGATGCAGAAGATGTCATCGCGCAGTGGGAGGAGGATGGATCCCTGGACAAGGACATCTCCGCTGCCGTGACCAACCACGTGTTCCGGAAATGTCTCACGCACGCCGTCGGCCTGGCAGATTCTCTTGATCTTCCATCGCCCGTACCGATGCCACGCGTGAACAAGTAACCCTGTTATGACTCGCCGCACGTGAACTTCCATACACGGCGCTATCATCGGAATCTTTATGTGATGGGAGCGGTAATACTGGTTCTATGTCGCTGCTGGAACAGGAGATCAAGGACGTGAAACGGTTCCGGGAGATCCTGCAGGTCCTGTTCGAGGAAGGATTTGGACTGTTTCTCAGCAAGATGAACCTGTTGAGCCATGTCCCCCTGATGAAACGGGTGTCACAACCCAAGCAGCGTATTCCAACCCCGGAACGGGTCCGTATCACGTTCGAACGGCTGGGCCCGACGTTCATCAAGTTCGGACAGATCCTGGCACAGCGGCCGGATGCCGTTCCACAGACGTATATTGAGGAGCTGGAGAAGCTCGAAGATGACGTTCCCGCGTTTGATCCGGCTGTTGCACGGAAACGGGTAGAGGACGAGCTGGGTCCGATCGAGGAGACGTTCGCATCGTTTGACGAGGAACCGCTTGCTGCAGCCTCGATAGCACAGGTGCACCGGGCAACCCTGAAAAACGGGGATGAGGTCGTCGTGAAGATCCGGCGGCCCGGGATCAAGGAGCAGATGGAGACGGATATCGATATACTGTTGACGCTGGCGCGGGAAGGCGAAAAACATATCTCGATACTTCAGAACATGAAGGCGCACTCCTTTGCCCGGGAGTTTGCACAGTGGACACACGACGAGCTGAACCTGGAGAAGGAGGGCCGGAACGCACAGATCATGGCAGATAACCTGTCAGATGAGGAACGTGTCAAGGTCCCAAACGTGTACATGGAGCATACGACTAAAAAGGTCCTGGTCATGGAGTACGTGGACGGGGTGAAGTGCGATGATGTGGAAGCGATCCGTGAGATGGATGTATCACGACAGGACATCGCGGAGACAGCGATCCGTGTCGGTATCAAGCAAACCCTCCGTGATGGATTCTTCCATGCAGACCCGCATCCATCGAACTTTCTGATCAACGAACACGGGCAGATCGTCTTCCTGGACTTCGGGATGATGGGAAAGTTCAGTCAAAGCACCCGTCGGAACATCGGACTGCTGTTCCTCCACGCTGCGAACGAGGATATCGACGCAGCGGTCGATACGGTGCGGCGCATGGCGGTTGTCGATGACGATGCTGACCTCGAGGGCCTGAAGAACGATATCGAGGAAAGCATCCTGCTGATGCGGAACAGTACTCTGGCGGAGCAGAGCGTGACAAAAGCATTGCTGGATATTTCGATACGGGCCTCTTCACGGGGCGTGCATATGCCGCCATCCCTCGCCGTCATGGGGAAAAGTATGCTGACCATGGAAGGTATCGGTCTCACCCTGTACCCGGACTTCCAGCTGACCGATGAATTCTCCCGGATGGTGCAGCAGATCCTGTGGGAGACCAATGATCCCCGGAAGATGCTCCGCACATTCCTCATCGACCTTGTTGAAAACCAGGATTTGCTCACCCGGATGCCCAGCCATCTAAACAGGGTGTTCAGCGACCAGGGACGGCCCCAGACCACAACGATCATCGATAACTCCTCGCAGGACGTTGGAAGTATGCTGTTGATCGGTGCACTGGTGTTGAGCGCGTCCATCATCTTCCTGGAAGTCCTTCCCGCCGACTATCTGCTGTATGTAGCGGTCGCACAGCTGGTGATCGCTGCTATCCTCATTCTGCGGCTGCGGTGACCGGAACCAGTACAACTATGCTGTCACGCCGTACCAACGCCCATGTTTAAAAACGCTCAGTGTCTACCTACAGTCCGGGTGATAGGATGAATGAAGATATGATAGATCGGATGATGAAGAAGATGGACGATATGTACCGTGACTTCGAGAACACGTTCCAGCAGCTTGACGAGCAGCTGGGCAGCCAGATCGGCGACCGTTTCGGACGGTTCCCGATCGATGTGCAGGAAACGGACAACAACATCGTTGTCACGGCAGACCTTCCAGGTGTTGAGAAGGACCGGATCAATGTCAAAGCCTCCAGTACCAGCGTCACGATCGAAGCCAGTGACGAGCAGGAGGTCCGGGAAGAAGGAAAGAACTACATCCAGCAGGAACGCCGCGCAAAGGACCACCGGCGACACGTGCAGCTCCCGGTCAAGGTTGATCCGGACAGCGCAGAGGCCAGTTACACGAACGGCGTGCTCACCGTCACCCTCTCCAAGGAAGATGACGACAGCGGTTCCGACGTCGAAATCACGTGACGGTGATGACGCCTTCAGCCTTATCGATATCCCACTCCCTGTCCACGATCGTCTTCGCTACACGGATATTATGCTTGACATGGCTGGTGAACCGTGGGACGCGCAGCCTCCCGCCTGACAGTGCCAGCACCGGGATCAGCTGATCGGCACACCATTCATCCACCGGGGCACCAGCATCCAGCTGCTCCAGCAATAGCTGGGCGGCCTCCTGCCCCACCAGTTCGGCGCGTTTCCCCTTCTCACCGATGATGTCCGCACCGACACGGGTCCCTGACTCGGTGACCGCCCAGAGCACGATACACGAACCGGGTGACCGGGACGGCACATACGCTGTGTCTATCGAGAAATCAACCGAAGGGTATTCGTTGGCTACGAGTCGTCTCGCAACCTTTCGCTGCCGTTCTGCAACCTCATCATCCTTGAGGTGGTATGAGGCCAGTGATACGCCTTCAACTGCCACGATATCTCCACGCTGTAACAGCTCCACCGCATCCAGTTTACTGCCGCCGAATGTGGCGTGAACCAGTGCCCCTCCCTCCGGATAGAACCCGTGGCGCCTGACATCGATGGAGTGCTGAACACCGAACCGTTCCATGACCGGCAAGGCAACCTGCTCAAGGTACGGCACGGGCGGCGCCCATTTACCGACTGTCGCGCCACCGTCCACCACGGTCTTCACGGACCTCTCCCAGTCAAGCATCGCGATCTTCATCGGCTGCAATGCAAGCCCGACAGAACCTGCCGTGGCGATGTCGATGGTGATCCGGTCAAACGTCCGCAGATGGTTCGGGACGAACGTGAGGCGTGTCGATCCCCGTTCGTTACCTACCACCTCCGCATCACAGAGCTGTTCGACAGCATGAATCCCTGCCAGGTGCTGCTGTTTCAGCCCCGGGTCCGGCCGTTTCTCACGGATCCCGGTCACCCGGATAGGCTGTTGTGTGGCCGCAGCAAGGCCGACAGCAACCCGGACAATGGCGCCACCGCCCTGCGACCCATCGATCTCGATCATACAGTCTCCCCTACCAGTACCTTATACAGATATTCCTACATAAAGAATCCGTACGTTTTTCCCGGTCATGATAGAGCGTCCGGGACGGATAACGATTCGATGATGTGGTCAGGATCCGTCATGTGTGAAACGGACAGCTGGGTGACCGTCCGGGAGACCAGTCCGTTCAACGACCCGGGAAGCCGGACGAGATCGGTGTCACCCGCGGTGATATCCTTCTGTATCGGGAACTGGCGGGCGACCTTCCGCGCGAGCTCCCACCGGTCCTCCTGCTGCATCTGGAACCCTTCCTCGTCGTTGACGTGGAGGTGGAACGCCCGACCCGTGTAGACAAGATCCATGTCGTCGAAATGCCGTTCCAGGAACATGTAAAGGTTACGCGTATGATGCGCAGCATCAGCGAAACAACCACGGCAGAACACGTACTCCCGGTACTGTTTCTCCATGTGCTGGCGTTTCCGGTCGCATTTCCGGCAATCCAGTTGATGCGGGGCGATACGGAACACCAGTTCCTGTGTCGGGTTGACATCGACCTGCCCCTCCCGTGATATGGTCCGGCTGTAGTAGATGTCCTCCGGTGCATAGTCCCCAATCTTCTCCACAAGGTGCGGCAGATCACGGTACTCCTTGATCCGCACCAGCTTCCCCTTCAGTTCCTGGAGCCTGGGCTTGTACAGCGTTGAATCCGTACCAATATCGATGACTGGCACGAACCGTTTCCACCGCTCCATCCGCTCCTCGAGGAACGCTGTCTCGAACTCCTCCCGGTAGAATCGTTCACGCTCCCGCACCGGTGTCGGTTTCATCCCTGCCGGATAATCGTACCGCATATCGCTTAAATCCCTCCCTTTTTCCGGACATACAGATGCCCTGACAGGTATTAAAACCGTGAAACCTATATGTGTTACGGTATCTGACCGGTGATCCCACGTGAAACAGGTTCGTCCCAGCATCCACAACATAGAGCTCTCTATTCGGGCCATCAGTGAAACCGCTGAACAGATGGATGACGTGGTCCGGCTGGACATCGGCCAGCCCGACTTCGACACGCCGCAGACGGTCAAGGAACGGATGGCTACTATCGTACAGGAGGATACACCCACGTACACATCGCTCTGGGGTATTCCCGAACTCCGGAACGCGATCGCATCGTTTGAGGGGCACAAGGCGCCGTTCTCCGGGGAACACGTCATGGTGTCGACCGGAGGTATCGGCGCCCTCTTCTGCATACTGGATACGCTGCTCGATCACGGTGATACCGCGGTCACGAACGACCCGTGCTGGTCACCGTACCGCATGATCATCGGTGCAACCCCCGGCCAGCACCGACAGGTCTCCTACATCGACGACACGGGACAGGTACAGGAGTCAGCGATCAGGAACGTGATCGATGACACCACGAAATTGCTGATCCTTAACACACCGGAAAACCCGACCGGCCGCGTCTACACGAAAGAACAGGTCCAGCACATCGGTGAGATTGCCGAGGACGAGGACCTGTACATTATTGCGGATGAGGTGTACGACCAGCTACTGTACGACGCCGAACACTGCTCACCTGCAAACCTGTTCCCGGACCGCACCATCGTCGTGAACTCATTATCAAAGAACTTTGCCATGACCGGATGGCGGATCGGCTGGGCTGCTGCAACAAACGAGGAACTGATCCACGATATCGGGAAGGTGAACCGTGCCACCACCGCCTGCCCCAACTACCTGTCACAGCAGGCGGCACTGATCGCGTTACAGGAGGCACAGGATTACACCGCGGAAATGCGGCGGGCGTACCATGAACGGCGCGACCTGGTGATGAACCACATACATGAACTGGGATGGGACTGTATCTCCCCTGACGGCGCGATCTACGTGTTCCCCGACGTGGGTCAGGACTCCTGGGACTTCGCGAATAACCTGCTGGAAACCGAAGGTGTGGCGGTCGTTCCCGGCGAACCGGCCGGCCCCAGCAGCGACACCCATATCCGCATCTGCTTCGGATCCGCATCCCAGGAACAGCTCACAGAAGGGTTCAACCGGATAGAACGGTTCGTTTCCTGATCCGGCCCAACCGATAACTATATAAACTGAACGTATATACTTGATGGGTGTGACCGTCCCCCCCTCGGGAGGGAGTTCTTCCCTCCCACCTCTTTTCTCCTGCTACGGAACCAATTAGGTTAAAGAGTGTTCTCCTCCACGGTTATACGTGATGCCGATGGACGTGGAGCGCCGGAAAGAACTGGTACTGCGGAACACGGTAGAAGTGATCGAAGAGGAGGAACTGGACGAGACACTTACGAAAGATACACCGCGATGCTACGTGGGATACGAGACGTCTGGCCCCGTCCACCTCGGCACCTGGCTCTCACTCCGGAAACTACTGGACATGCAGAAGGCCGGGTTCGACGTGGTCGTGCTCTGGGCGGATCTCCACACCTACCTGAACAAGAAAGGGGAGGAGGACTGGATCGCGGACATGACCCGGTACTGGCAGGCCACGTTCGAGGCCGCCGGATTAAACGCCGAGTTCGTCCATGGTCGCGACTTCCAGGAGGATACCGCATACTTCCACGACCTACTGCAGATGAGTTGAAGTACTACCATCAACCGTGGCACGCGCAGCATGCAGGAGGTGGCTCGCGGCGACCGCGACTCGCAGGCCATTTCTCAAATCATTTATCCACTGATGCAGGCGCTGGACATCGAATACCTTGATATCGACGTGGCGATCGGCGGCATCGAACAGCGGAAGATCCACATGCTGGCACGGGACGTGATGCCGAAGATCGGATACGACAAGCCGACCTGTCTCCACCACCCCCTGGTCGTGTCGCTGACCGGCGGCGACAAGATGAGCAGCAGCAAACCGGAGACCATGTTCCCGCTGCACGCCGACCCGGACACAATCCGTGACCGGATCAACGGCGCGTACTGCCCACAGGCCGAGACAGAGGACAACCCGGTGCTACAGATCGCCCGGTTCCACGTCTTCGGCGCCGACGAAACCCTGACCATCGAACGCCCGGACAAGTACGGCGGCAACGTGACCTTCGAGACGTACGACGAACTGGAGCAGGACTACGGCAGCGGCGACCTTCACCCCGCCGACCTGAAACAGTCTGTGGCGGACTACGTGGTGGATGCACTGGCACCGGTCCGGAAACGGTTCAAGGACAGTCCCACACTGCTCGAACCGCTGAAGGAGATCGGGCATGAGCTGCCGGACTATATTGAAGCATAACCGTTGCACAGAACCGTAACGGACGTATTATTTCCTATCTGCATATTCGACCAGTTCCGCACCGGCCAGGAACACGTATCCGTGTTCTTCCGCGTATCGTTCTGCATCTTCGACAGATAGTGCCGTACCGGTACTGTCGTCCAGCATCTCGCAGACGACGGCGGCCGGCGTGAGGCCTGCCTCCTGCATCAGTGAGACGCTCATCTCGGTGTGGCCCCGTCTGTTGTCCAGTAATCCGGATGCGGCCCGGAGGACGGCGACGTGGCCGGGCGTGGTGAAGTCGTTCGCGAACTCCTGCGGTGTCGTGTCCCGTGCGACGTGGTCGGCCAGGGCGGTGATGGTGGTGGCACGGTCCCGGTCCGTGACCCCGGTGTATGTAGCCGTGTGGTTGACCCAGAGCGAGAACGCGGAACGGTCACCGTAGCTTCGTTCTGACTGTTCAGCAGCCGGGTGTTCCGTGATGTCGGTGAAGAACGGGAGGTTCAGGCGTTCGGCCGCGTCGTGCGGGATGGCGGTGCAGATGAGGCCACCGGCATCGTTCCGCAGCCGTGCGACCAGTTCCGGTGTTATGTGCTGGGCGGCGACGACCATGTCTACCTCGTCTTCCCGGTCGTCGGCGTCGTGGACCAGTACCGGGTCGCCGTTCAGGAGGGCGGTGAGTGCGTCCTCGATGCGTCCCATGGTGCAGGTATACTGGTTTCCAATCTTAAGAACGGCGTGGACAGGCCGGTAGGCTTAAAAATTTCTGTCCGCACTGTGCAGGTATGCAAGGGTTTTACCGCCAATCTACACGGTAGGTGCGGTTTCTCGGGTAGTGGTTGTGCTGCCCTGCATGGTTAAAAATTTCTGTCCTCCTCTAGGTGGTTATCATGCTTGATATCAACCTGTTCCGTGACGACCCGGACACGATCAAGAAAAGTGAGAAACGCCGTGGAAAGGATCCAGGACGTGTGGACACCGTGAAAGAGCTGGATGAGCGGTGGCGGGAAACGCGGCAGAATCTGGATGAGCTGCGGCACGAGGTGAACACGGTCTCCCGGGAGATCGCGGAGAAAAAGAAGAACGGGGAATCCGCGGAGGATGCGATCCAGCGGATGCAGCAGGTGAAGGAGCAGATAGCGGATCTTGAGAAGCAGGAGGACGAGCTGCTGGAGGAACGTGACGAGGTCCGGTACAGGGTCGGCAATATTTTACACGAGGAGGTACCGACCGGGGAAGATGAGGACGACAATAAGGAGCTGAAGGTTGTCGGTGAGAAGCCGGACATCAACGATCCGGTGCACCACGCGGACATGGTGGAGCAGCTTGATGCAGCGGACACGGAGAAGGCCGGGGACGTTGCCGGGTCACGGTTCTACTACATGAAAGGTGATCTGGTGAACCTGCATCTGGCGGCACAACAGTTCGCACTCCGCGTTCTGCAGGAGCACGGGTTCCAGGCGATGTACACGCCGTTCATGCTGAAGCATGAGCACATGGCGGCGGCCGCGGAGCTGGACGATTTCGAGGAAACGTTATATCGCGTGGAGGATGGGGACGAGGACAAGTTCCTGATCGCGACCTCGGAGCAGACACTGGCCGCGTACCATTATGATGAGATCCTTGAACCGGACAGCCTGCCGTTGAAGTACGCCGGTATCTCAAGCTGTTTCCGGCGGGAGGCCGGTAGCCACGGAAAGGATACGAAAGGCATCTTCCGCGTCCACCAGTTCGAGAAGGTGGAACAGTTCATCTTCAGCGATCCGGACGAGTCCTGGAAACACCACGAAGAACTGCTGGACGTGGCCGAGACCGTGATGCAGCAGCTTGGGCTGCATTACCGGGTCGTCGACGTGTGTACGGGCGACATGAACGATAATGCTGCACGCAAGTACGATATAGAGGCGTGGTATCCGGCGCAGGAGGCATATCGGGAGCTGGTTTCCTGCAGTAACAATACAGATTACCAGGCGCGAAAGCTGAAGGTGCGGATGCGTGGCGAGGACAATCCAACCGTCCACGTCCTGAACTCAACAGCGTGGCCCGGGCAGCGCGGCCTGACCGCGATCCTCGTGCAGAACCAGATGGATGACGGCCGTGTGAAGATCCCGGATGTACTGCAGGACTATATGGGCGGACAGGAGTACCTGTATCCGGCGGACCGGTGACGCGTCCGTATCGCCATCGTTAAAAGTACCTGCACCCTACACACGAAGCATGAGCGGTATCGTCACCTGGTTCATATTCGCGAAGGCCGCGGTACTGGATCCGAACACGTTCTTCAAAGAGCTGGAAGTACACGGCTACGGCATCCCGCTGACGTTTTCCCTCCTCTCAACATCGATCGCCGCATATTTGGGTGCGATCGCGCAGATCGCCCGGTACCCTGTACTTCTCCATTCGCCGGTAGACCTGCTGTTCCTCCTGATCTATGCTACCCTCATAGGGCTGGTCGGCGGCACGTTTCTTGTGGCGGGATGGAGTGCGTTGATGCATGCCTCCGTATACCTGTTTGAGGACGTATCCTTCCAGAGGACGGTTGTGGCAACCACCTACGCCACTGCCGTCGTCGGGCTCCTGGGATGGACACCGGTACTGGCGTTGAAAATCTCTTCACACGTGGCGTATGTGCTGGTGCTGGCAATACTCGCATACCTCACATATCTTACCGTTCTGGGCCTTCACCATCAACAGGGACTGTCGCGCACACAGGCAGCGATCGGCGGTTTCACACCGATAATGGTGATCACTGGCGGAGTGGTCGCGCTGCAAACCGTTGATCCGGCGCTGCTGGACGCGCTTATCGTGCTGCCGGAGCAGATCGCGCTACACATATTCCATCTTGTAACATGATTCCCGTCCAACGTTCACATTACTCTATCCGGTGGAACGTTTCCCGGTACTGCTCCGTCTTGTCCACGTAGACCTGGGCGTTGTTCCTGATGCGTTCCACATCCGCGTCGGTCACGTCCCGCACCACGGTTCCGGGGACGCCCATTACCACGCTTCCCTCCGGGATCTTCTTTCCTTCCGGCACGACCGCGCCAGCGGCGATGATACAGTGTTTCCCGATCTCCGCATCGGTGAGGATCGTGGATCCCATCCCGATCAGGCATTCGTCCGCCACGGTACAGGCATGGACGATCGCGTTGTGACCGATCGTCACGTTCTCCCCGATATCTGTCGGGTAGTTCTCCGCCGTATGCAGCACCGCGTTGTCCTGGATGTTCGTCCTGTCCCCGATGGAGATCGTATCCGAGTCAGCGCGGAGTGAGGCAAACGGCCACACCGAACAGTCCCTCCCCAAGCGGATGTCGCCGATGATGCTGGCGTTCGGTGCCACGAAACAGGAGTCCGGGATAGACGGCGTGTTCCCATCGATTTCATACCGTGCCATATCACTCACATTACAGAATCTGTCTTAATAATCTGTACCGTTCGATCAGAACGGGCCGGATACTGGAAGCGACCGATACAGCCATTCAAACGCATCCGATACGGCCTCT
>JALDAF010000042.1 GCA_022729315.1 Candidatus Nanohalalkaliarchaeum halalkaliphilum
AGATTCCTCATCACCATCGAAAACGGGTTCCGACAGTACACAGACTTCGACTATAATTTTCCGGGGTACGTCATGTACGAATAACGCCACACGACCGCCTGCTACGGATCAGGCGGCACTCCCGCCGGGTTCAACGAACCCGCCATCAAATACCTTCAACGGATACCTGCACGCCTTTCTCCCGGAGAAGCTCCATCTGCCGCTGCACAAAGTCTTCTTCAACTGAGCCTTTCGTGGCGATGAAGTACATGAGGGCATCACCGAACGGCCGCATGACGCGGCCGGCGCGTTGCGTGGCCTGTCGCCGTGAACCTCCCTGCCCGCTCATGACGATACCGACCTCGGCGTCCGGTATGTCGAGTCCTTCGTCACCGACACGGGAGATGATGATCCGTTTCCGCTCGCTTTCGCGGAACTCCTGCAGGATCTCGTCCCGTTCCTCGTGCTCCATCTCGCCGGAGACGAACGGGATGTCGAATTTCTCTGAGAGTTCCTCGCCCTGGTCGATCCAGTCCGCGAACACGATCACTTTTTCATCCGCATGTTTCTCCATGAGTTCCTCCAGTTTCCGGTGTTTCTCCGGGTTCTTGGAGGCCACGATGTTCTTTTTGATCCCGTCCGCCTGCTCGTACTGGGATCTGTATCCGTCCGCCCAGTTAACAAACACGATATCCACTTCCGGTTTGAGGACGTGGCCTTTCTCGAAGAACAGGGACCAGTCACCGCCGATCTCCGGCCCGATCAGTGTAAATATGTCTTTCTCCTTTGCATCTTCACGGACCGGGGACGCAGACAGTCCGATACGGCGCACGCTCTGCAGGTTGGCGGTGGTCCGGAACACTTTTGCCGGGATATGGTGTACCTCGTCGAAGATGATGAGCCCCCAGTCCCGGCGGAACACGTCCTGGTTCTGTGCCACGACGTGGTACGTGGCGATGGTTATCGGTCCCTGCTCCTTGGTGTCTCCATGGTACTCGGCGATCATGTCCTCCGTGGCCGTGGTCTTGTCCAGTATCTCCTCCTTCCACTGGGGGATAAGTGAGCGCTGCGGTACCAGGATAAGGGTTGGTGCGTCTACCTTCTCCATCAGTGCGATCGATGTCACGGTCTTCCCGGAGCCTGATGGGTTGGCGAGCACGGCTGCTTTCATGTCCCACGCCTTCTCCAGCATGGTTTCCTGGTACGGCCGCAGATCCACGTTCAGGTCGATATCAAGTTCTTCATCCACCGTTTTGAATGCGTAATCATCGGCGACAGGGTATCCTTTATCCAGTAACGCTTTCTTGATACGGGCACGGGACTTGGACCCGGACTTGATCCGTGACTTGGACTCGGTGATCTCGGTGACCAGGTGATCCTGCACCTCGTCGATCTGCCGGGCATACTCCATGCGTTCCTCGTCCTCCGATACCAGCACGTAAAACGGGCCTTCCTTCCTGATGGAGAAAATATTTTTCCGATGGAACGTCTGTTCCAACCACTCCATGAACGTTGGGTATTCGCGGGAGAACAGTGATTCGAAAATGTCTTTCGCTTCACCGAGATCCAGGTCCGAGTTCCACAGGTCCATCTGGTTCACGGTGAACTTGTACAACCCATCCGCGGAGGATTCCAGGTGTGCGACCCGTGACAGGTTACGCAGTGTCTCCTCCTCCGGATTAGATACCAGGATCTCACGACCGGGTTCCAGGAAGAACAGTTCTTCTGCCTCCACTGCCCGGTCCACCACGTCTTCCGGTAGGGCGTCCTTCCAGTCCTCCCATTCGTCTTCAGAAAACTCTATCCGTATGCGACCCATCCCTATACAATGGGAGGTGAACAGTTTTATTACTGGTGGATGTTCGCGTTGTTACGTGTGCGACGAGTTTTCGGCCATCGTTTCACCAATATCTGTTGTGAGCATATCGAACGCGAGCACGACCATCAGCGTTATGAACACGACACTGACTGAACGACGGATCCGCTGGACGGGATCCCCGCCTATAGCTGTTGCCTCTACCAGCATCAGCACCCACATGATCGCTCCGCTCGCCATCGCGATGGAGAACAGGAGCCAGTAGTTCGAGATACTCCGTGTCAACAGGTAGTTCTGAACACCGTATGCTGCGGCGGCAAGAAGGAGGACTGCACCGATCACAAACATTACCCTGATCATCCCAGGTCCACCTCCCCGGTCTCCTGGAGCTGTCGCTCGATCTCCCGTAGTGTTGTCCAGTTGCTGTAGGCGGAGAGAAAGAAGAACGTGCTTGCCAAAAAGACAGAGATGAAGATGTATGGACCGATGGAGGCAGGGTCCTGTCCAAGCGGTTCATTCACGACAAGCATACTCCCCATCAGAAACGCTGTATACCCGAGGATAAACCAGTTCAACTGCTCCCGGACCATGTACAGGACCAGTGGCGCGTACCCTATCAGCAATAGCAACAGCCGGAAACCGCCATAAAGCTCCACGGATATAAGCTGTATAACTGCCTGTACCATCGCTCCACCCACATTATTTTCCGGATAGTTAACTCCGCTCCTCAATTCCACGGTGGAACGGTCACGGAATCATCCCCACGAATAACCTAGTTCAGAACAGGTCTCACCGCCCAGTGATTGGAATCACTCCCTCTCTATAAAAACCGTGGAAAAATATCTGAACTTACTTGCACAGTGATAACCATATGATCGATAACATCGACTACAGCATACTGAAATGCATGGAGATCACAGACACAGCGATCTGGAAGAAACGCGTTCACACCCTGCTCCGGGAATACCACACCATCCTTCCAGTCCCGGAACAGATATCGCTGCAGACTGTCAGCCGCCACATAGACCAGATGCACAACCAGCAGTTACTGTCCAGCTCCATCATCAACCCGGACGGCGTCAGCCGGAGCATGATCATCGGATACCGGATAACGGGCAGAGGCCGTAACGTGATGAACTCAAAGCGGAAAGACCTCCTGAAATGTATCGTCGGCCGGGAACTGTTTTCTGCAAAGAACCAGCTTCACATCGACAAGAACGCACTGGCAGAGATGATCAACGACGAATTCGGTCTCCATGGATACACCGAGAAAACAGTGAACCATTACAGCCGGAAAGAACTACTTATCCTGCTCGGCTTCTACTTCATGGCTCAGGACGCTACAGACGTGTTTGGTGAAAAAGAACGCCAGAAATACCGCGAGATAATCAGGGAACAGAAGGAGATCAGTGCCGCATTCAGCGGATGATCCTGGAAACCGTACAGCTGGAAGCAACAAATCCCCCGCCGATATCACTGTTCCTCTTACTGGGATTCGATCTTTTCCACGATCTCCCGGGCCTGTTCCTCCGCCTTGTCCTCTCCTACACGTTTCTTGATAAGTACTGACTGCACCATCCAGTCGTCACTACCCTCCTCCTGCCCCATCCGTACCTCGGCACCTTCGGATACGGATTCTGCAGGATTTTTCGCCCAGTCCGGCGTCCTGATCTCCTTGAACCGGTCCGGGTTACGGAACCGTACATGAATGTAGTCATCCTCCGTTTCAACCTTGTTCACGTCCGGCGTATCATCACCCATCATGCATCCACCACAGGCACATTCCTGCACGGTGTTTAAAACAACGCATTGAACTCTCAGGCAGCTGAACCGTACAGTCCGTTTCTACATGCAGGAGGTTGTGCAACCCGTTCCGGCCTGACATGCTGCAGGAATACTACCAGCTGTGGAGCTTACGACGGTTCCACCCTGTTTTAAAGCCCTGTGTTGTACCGGTGTTGGCATGAAACATGGTGAGTTCTTTGGCAACTACATCCGGGGACGGTGACGAACAGGGATACCTGAAGAAGGGATACCTGTGGTTCCTCGTGTTCGGAAACCGTGAAGTCCTCACCCTTCTTCTGCTTCTACTTATATTTGCAGTAACCATGGCTGTCGGCAGTGTTCCCGGTGTGGCAAACCAGATGCTTTACACGGAGAACCTGCCCGGAACCGCGCTCCTGTACCTGCTGACCGGGACTATCACACTGGTCACGGTGGTCCTGTCCATCAACCAACTGGTGCTTTCACACCAGCTGGGGTCGGTGGAGGAGCAGGAGACAGCAATCCGGTCACTGCTGTCCCACCGTGCAGCGGTCAGTGAGCACACGGATAGCGCGTTGACACCGGAGCAGCCCACCGCGTTCCTCTCACTACTCCTCTCTGCCATCCTTGGACTGGTTCAGGATACCTCGGCACTACTTGGAGATGCCAGCATCCCGGAGGATCACCGGGAACAACTACAGGCGTTCCTTGACACGGTGAAGAACGATTTTAGGGAGGCGGAGGACGGTCTGTCCGATACCACGTTCCAGGACGTGCTCCTGATAAGCGTGCTGGAGAAGGTGAACGCCACCAGCCACCTCCGGAGGATCCGTGACCATCAGCGTACCGCGGAAGCGTTACCCATGAACGAGGAAAACGCCCTTGACGATCTTGAGAAATCCCTGGAGCTGTTCGTCATATCAGCCGAATACTTCAAGATCGCCTATTTACAGACCCAGTTCATCCGTTTCTCCCGGTCACTCCTCCTGATCAGTATCCCGGCGTTGATCATCACGTTCTTCACCTCCACGCTGATCGCCCCTGGTTTGACGGCCGGCACCACAGCAGGTGCGGATAACTTGCTGTGGATAACCGCGGCCGCCCTGGCCATCGCGGTTTCCCCGTTCGCGCTACTCATTAGTTACATGGCCCGGCTCATGACACTTTCACGTACAACCGTGTTCTCCGGTCCGTTCACCCGGGAGGACACGGTGGAACCGCTCCTCCAGTAATGTATAATGGTTCCACGCCAGCGGTCCGTGGAGCAGTTGAGATATGGGGATCCTTACGGAAACTTCCCACAGTATGAATACGCTCCGCATCCGGTTTAACCGTTAGATGAACGTGTACTCTGAACCTATCGATGATGTTGATTATGCGATACTGAAGGTGGTCCATGACGCCGATGAACCACTGTGGAAGAAACGGGTCCACAGTCTGGTGAGTGAACGAACGGAGGAGCTCCCGTTGATGAACACTGTCGCGGTCAACACGGTCGGTCGGCGGATAGACCAGCTTCAAAACAACGGGATGCTGGACAACGTCATCGTACAGCCTGACCAGATCGACCGCGATCTCGTGATCGCGTACATCCTGACGGATAAGGGACGGGCAGCGATGACGGAGAAACGCCGGGCCTATCTCCGGGACATCGTTCGCCAGGACATATTCAAGGATTTCCGGAATGAGGACGTGGCAATACGGCCGCTCCTGTCCGCGATGCAGGATGAGTTCGACATGCAGCGTTCCTCCATCGACCGGCTTGACGATCGGTTCAACTCGGTGCAGCTCGCGGCGATCCTGGCACTGTACTACATCGAGATCGAATCAGAGGAACTGCTCACACAGCAGGTACGACGGCTTGTGCGGGAGGTCGCCCGAGGCGAGAAGACCCCTGACGAGGCCGTGGAAGAACTGGACTAGACAGGAATGACCCTGCATGGAAGAGGCAGGATTAGAAGATATTCTCTGTCAGACCGATCTCCTTGTAGAATTTCTTGATCCTGTTACCGGCCTGTTGCTCGGCGATCCGTTCATCGGATCCCATCGGGTTGAAGATGTCGTCTTCCCGTTTCCGGTAGATGATCTGACACAGGTCAACCTGCTGGGCCACGTTCTGGAGTAGTTTCACCCGGTCCTCCAGTGGCATGGGCTGAATTATGTCGCGGAACATGTCCCTGATCTCGTCGTACAGGCGCTGGTTGTCCTCAGTGAACCCGCTTGCCAGTTTCCCGAACACGGGGTCCGCGTTCCGGTAGAACTCTTCATACGATACGTCCGCGGCAAGGTTGATGGTCTGCATCCCCAGTAAAACAGGAAGCACGTCCTGCTGTTGGAACAGGAGGTGGTAGTATTCGCGCTGCTCTTCCGGTATCTGTCCTGCGCCGCCACGCTGCTTCATGTACCGTCCCCATGCCTCGACTTCCTTTGCGTTCTGCCGTGCGAACTGCTGGGCGATCTGCTTCAACTGTTCGGGAACGTTCCGGGCATCGATCACGATATGGTCGCTGAGAAGCAGATGAGATATCTTCTGGTAGTGGTAGTGGGTTGTCGCCGCTGCAGTGGCATGCTGCACGTTGTCATCCGTATCAACGGGCTGTGACCAGTCCACGTCCTTCACGACACGCGAGGATGTATCGTTATCCAGACGGATGCCTCCAACCAGTTGTCCAGCGTTCAGGGGCACTCCGTTCCGGTACACCTGGTCTGTTGGCGTCCACATTTCGTTCGTTGTCATGGTGATAGCCCTGCCCAGTACTATACCGGTGTTGCGGTGCACACTGTCAAGCAGTATTTATAAGACATTGACTGTTTCCAACATGTCCCCGGTGACCTACCTGGTTCCATAAAGAATTTCTATGGAACCGGTATCCGATATGCATAGCAAGGGAAATCATCCTTCTTATTTAAATAATCTTGAAGAGTTCTGGTTAGGATGTGTTTTTGATGACTGATACGATCGACTGTGTGGATTATGCTATACTCAAGTGCCTGGACCTGTACGGTGGCAGCTGGAAGCAGGAGGTTCATCGGTGGGTGTGTGAAAACGAGGATGAGGTTCCAACGCTGGAGACGAAGTCGGTGCAGACCATCGGCCGTCGGATCGATACATGCATGAAGAAGGACTGCTGGAGAGCTGTATCCTCTCACCGGATACGGTGAAACGGGACCTGATCATCGGCTACAAGCTGTCCGATATCGGAACGGAACAGTTCCAGGAGAAACGGATGGAGATGCTGAAGGAGATGGCATCCAGTTCCATCAACTGTCTGATAACCGGTGATGGAACACCAGAGGTGGACCGTGAGGGATTGATCGCGTTGATGTGTGATGAGTTCCAGATCGACAATGAAGCCCGGGAATCCATGGTGGAACCCCTGGCTACACGGGAGCTGATCGCGGTGCTCACCTGCCACTACATCCGTTCCAATGCGGATGACATGTTTGACCGTGAGCACGAGGAACTGGTCGTCAACCTCCTTCAACGCACACGATTGAAAGAACCGTTCGTCAACGTGACCGCCAGTACCCGTATCCATACCGCGATCCAGAAGCAACTGGAACAGCAACCGGAGAACCAGCAGAGGGAACAGCATTAACCCCGTACAGCCCGGTTTGTTTCTTTTCATTCCTGTTCGCCAAGCCGGTAGTAGTGGTCCGGCACGTTCTCGAGCTCTAGCTCGTCCAGGTAGTCCAGTGTGCGTTCCCGGATAGTGATAGTCGTGACATCCAGCAGGTCTGCCACCTCTTTCATCGTGCGTTCATCGCCTTCGATGCCGGCTGCCAGGAACAGTGCTGCTGCCGCTGTCCCCTTCGGGGACTTGCCGGACAGGATACCTTCCTCGTCCGCCTGTTCGATGATCTGTTCCGCCCGTTCACGGGTTTCCGGTCCGAGCTGGAGCTTGTCCGCGAACCGTGGCAGGTAGTCCACGGGGAATGGTGGAACCACGCGGGCATCCGTGTTCCGGCCGATGTACCGGTACGCGTCACCGATCCGTTTCTTGGAGGCGCCGGAAACCTCCGCGATCTCCTCCATTGTACGTGGATCCCGGTGTTCCCGAGTGGCGATATAGATCATGGCACCCACCATCTCCCGGTAGTCCCGGTTCCGCATCAGGTCCTTGTCACGCGCCTCCTCCAGCAGCTCCATGGTCCGGTCCTGCACGTCCCGGGACAGTTCAAGCGTTACAACCGCCCGCTGCAGCAATGATAGTTCACGGGCTGACCGGTCCTCGATATCCGGCAACCACTTCTCGATCCCGGTATACGTGTAATCCGTTGTCGCCAGGAACAGAACGGATCCGAGCGTGGCAAGGGGAACGCAGAACCCTGCCAGCACGACCACCAGGAACATGAACTCCGCCCATGCCGGCGAATTCACACCGTTCACAGCCCGTACAGCGAACACAGCGAACGCCGGGATGCCTAGAAGCAGCAGGTCTGAAGCAGATGATGCACCGAAGAACGGTACAGAACTCCTGAACCGTCCGGTTCCACCCATCAGGACGTGGACCGCTCCAACGAACACCATGACCGCCAGCCCGTACTGGAGCGCACCGACCCCGAGTGACCGCCAGGTGTGCTGTTTCAAACCTATATCATTATCCCGTACCATACGTGTACAGACCGCGCAGATACTTAAAAGGACCCAAGGAAGTTCCGCTTCCAGCTTTCGTGTTGACGGATACCCAGCCGGTCAGAGGAACACGAGTGCGGTCCCGGTGAGGATGATGATCCCCAGGATGTCACAGGACGTGGTCACGACCGGGATCGCGGTATCGTCCGGATCAAACCCGTTCCGGTAGGAGATTATGGTCGTGCTGACCGCAACCACGATCACCACAAGGGACAGCAGTAGACCGGTGGTTACCGCGACGAGAAGGGTCCGTGCCATTGTGATCAATCCGGGCCCGAACACGTTCCCGATCAGGTGTGCCAGCACGCCCATCGCGAACGAGATGGTGGCAGCCAGTGCGATCACGGCAACGCTGTGGGACAGAACATACCGGTCGTGAAGCCTGGCAGTCATCTGTCCGACGTGGAGGCCGGTGGAGAGTCGTGATGCCATGATCGCTCCCAGGTTGCCGCCCATGGCGATGACCACGGGAAGCATGATGATCAGTGCCGGGTTCGCGATAAACTCTTCTGCAAACGTTTCCAGTATGGATCCTGCTCCCAGCCCGACCAGTGATAGTACGGCGAGAAGCGGGATCATGGTACGGAGGATGACGCGGAGATCCCAGCTATCACCTGCCAGTGGGGATACAGCCATCACCGCCTCACCTCCTGAAATCCAGTAATCATACCGGTCATAGTACCACCCCTACAAGGAGTACCGCGATGTACAGGTAGGACACGCCGAAGATGTCTCCTGCCGTCGTGACGACCGGACCGTTCAGGATGTTCGGGTCCCATCCCCGCCGATGGCCAGCGAACAGGACGACGATGAGGATGAGTGGCAGGGTCAGTGCGTTCAACAGGCCGGCTATCAGTGTTATGGATACGAGTGTCGTGAATGCTGCGGCCTCCATCCCCAGCAGGTTCAGTATAACGACGGATGACGCGGCGACGAATACGGCGAGGAACATCGTGTTGATGAATGCAGCGATGAACACTGTCTGGAGTCGTTCCTGCCACGTGAACCGGGGTTCGATCAGTCCCTGGTGGAGACCGGTCGCGATCCGTGCACCCATCGCACCGAAGATGTTGCCGCGTTCATCCATCAGGGCCGGCAGCATCAGGAGGAGTCCAGGGATCATCTCGAATGCGGACAGCATCTGATCCTCGCCCAGGATCGTACCTGCGATGATACCGCCGCCGAGTGCAGCGAGGAGTACGGGCAACGAGTCACGGTAGATCTCGATGCTGTCATCGATCACTCCACGCACGTCACCAGGCTCCTGCATCCGGTCAGTTCCAGAATCAGTGTTTTCAGACATGAGGGGTACACCACGTAGTTGCTGTTCGCGGCATTAAACCTCTTTCCCTGTGACCGTTTCATCGGCAGGAGTCCATGATAGTTTTAATATAAGTGGAGGCGCATAACTATACGGTCCAGTATGGCTGACGAACCGCGGAACGTGAAGGAGATCCTTGTAGAGATGAAGGACATCTCAGAGCTGATGATCGACCTGGCATTCTCCGCTGTGATGTACGATAACAAGGAGATGGCAGAGGAGGTGCTGGCGCTGGAGGAGTACATGAACGAACTGCAGCGGCAGGCCCGGATGACGCTCGTCCTGTCAGGTCGGAACCGGGAGGAAGCGGAGCAGCTGCTCAGTATTTTCAGCATCGTGAGCGGTGCGGAGAAGATCTCGGATGCTGCGGATGATATCGCCACCGTTGTGACAGGGGACATGCCGGTTCCTGCGGCGTTCCGTGCTGCACTCACGGAATCCTATGAGACCACTGCAAAGTTCAGTGTTTCTCCAGGCACCGTGGCACCCGGAACAACCGTGGAATCGTTTGAAACCACGCATGGCACCGGTAGCAGGATTATCGCGGTACGACGGGGCAGTGACTGGTTGTTCGACCCCGCTGACTCGGTGGTGCTGCAGGAGGAGGATACGATATTTGTACGTGGGCCGCAGGAGAGCGTGCAGGCACTGTACCAGGATATGGATGGGGTACAGTTCTCACCGGGTACTGCGGGTGAAGAGAATACGTTCCAGGATCTGGCGGGAGCGATCATCGACATGAAGGATCTGATGGATCTGGCGACAGGGCTTGCGTACGGTGCGGTCCTGTTCAACAACCGGGAGCTGGCGGAGGAGGTGCTGGCGCTTGAGTCACAGGCGGACAGTATGCGGGATCACGTTGAGACAGCGATCCTGTCAGCGGCGTCAGCACAGGACGCATCCGAACTCCGTGGTGTCTACCAGCTTGCCACGGCATCGGAGATCATCACGGACGCTGCGATGGAGATCGCGTCCACAGTCCCTGACGATGTCAAACCGCACCCTGTACTGGTAGAGGCCAACCTGGAAAGCGACGAAGCCATCATTCGCGCCGTGGTAGGAGCGGACAGTCCACTGGCAGGGAAGAAACTTGGGGATACCGAGCTGGTGATGGATCTGGGGATGACGGCTATCGCGGTCCAGCAGAACGGGGAGTGGACGTACGACCCCGACCAGTCGACCGTCCTCGATGTGGAAGACGTGTTGATCCTGCGTGGGCCGAGCGAACACCAGGAACAGGTGCACGAACTGTAATAGTACCGGCTTCTTGACCGCTATCTTTAAAATACAGCGGTCCGTATTGGTCTTATACAATGAACGTAAACACGACACACAGGTTGACCGTTTTGGTTGTCGTTGCTGCAGCTGCCTGTTTACTGCTGGCTATGCCGGCTGCAGCGAACGGGGACCATGAAGACGGTCTTGAAACTGCCGAGTTGAACACTGGCTGGTTCACACCTGATTCTGCACTGTACGGACTTGAGACAGCGTGGGATCGAGTCGGCATGGCAGTGGGCACGAAAAGTGCAGCGGATGTTGCCGAGAAACGTGCCAATGAGGCGCGTGTGATGGCGGATGAAGGTAACTGGGAGGCTGCAGAACGTGCAGCGAGAGGTCTTGAAACCGCAGCCAACCGTGCTGATGCAGAGGACGTTGAAGGTATCGAGACCGCCATGGCAACGCTCGAAGGCGTGATCGCGGATGCTCCGGAAGAAGCACTGGACGGTCTTCAGACCGCGTTGACGAACGTCCAGACCGCTACCGAAAACATTCCGGAAGAGGTTCCGGATGCTGGAGAGACACCGGATGCTGCACCTGAGAACGGTGCTGCTCAAGTGAACTAGGTTGAACGGTAGACGGAAAGATGGATCACACTGAAACCTGGCAGGCTGCCAGGGAGTAAGCTTTTCTTCTTTTCTTTTAAATAGTGGATTCGCACACATCGTATTATGTCTTTATGGGAGGTTGTGGCACTGCTC
>JALDAF010000025.1 GCA_022729315.1 Candidatus Nanohalalkaliarchaeum halalkaliphilum
AGGAGGAGGCGTTGTATGGTAATGTGTCGAATTTCCTGGCGGGGATTATGGGGCCGTATTCCATCTTCCTGATCCTTGGTGTGTTGCTGGTGATCCCACTGGCTATCGGTGGGAAGAAGCCGGGCGATATCGGCAATAAATACGTGAATATCGCGGTGTTACTGGTGCTCGGTACAGCTATCATCATCCTGCAGCAGGGTGGGGTCAACCGGGTGTTCGGTGATGTGATGGAGCTTCCCGCGGTTCCGGAGCTTGCGGGTGTGGATATTTTCACACTGGGTATCATCCTATTCGTGGGCCTGGCGTTTTACTGGATGGTCTTCAGAGAATGAACTCGTCCAGATACCTGTTCGCGGTCCCCTATCTTTTTATTGTAGCAATACGAGTTGATAGAGTATGGCAGAGCCAGGATTTGAACTACTGATCGAGAACCTTCACAGTATCGGTGCGTTCGACGTATTTCTGCCACTGCTCCTGTTCCTGGCGATCTTCTTCGGGTTGCTGAAGAAGACGGAGGTTATCGGTGACGACGACGTGGTTATCGGTGTTGCCTCGCTGTCACTGGGACTTATCACCGTGTTCGGTATCCTGACGTTTGTTGAGGCCGCGTTCTTCCCACATTTCTTCGGGATGCTGGCGATGGTACTGGTCGGGATCCTGGCACTGGTACTGGCGCTGGGCATGACCGGTATCGACTTCTCTGAGGATGCGGATAAACGCATCCAGTTCGGAGTGGCCGCGCTTGGTGTGTTCGTGGTGTTCCTTGGTGCTCCCGCAGTGTTCTATGCGTTTTTTGATGTGAACATCGGGACCATCATCATCACAGAAGATATGATGGCATGGATCGCCACGTTCGCGATGCTGGCTATCCTCGGTGGCGTGGTCTATATGCTGGTCAAGGCCGGCGGCGACAGCGGATAGGATACGGAGAAAAAGAAAAGGGTAGTGACAGTTTCCGGCACCATTTAACAAGCCTCCGTGTATACTGGAGAGGAGATCTGTTCTATGGGTGCTGAACTGGTCGGTGCAGCTATGTTTCCCTTCGGTTTTCTCTGAGAACCAGATGATAGGCGGTGGTTTCGTGCAGAGTTGGAAGGCAGAACAGGGTGGAATCCGAGTGAGTGGGTTACTGGTAGTTGTCTTCGCGCATATCCTCCACGATCGTGGAGAGTTCGCGGACGTTCTCGACCAGTGAGGGGAGGACCTGCTGGAGTGCTTTTTCCATGCCGCCCATCCGTGCCTGGGTCTGTTCGAAGTGTTCCTGTACGGTGTCCATGGATTCGACGAACATGTTTTCGCTCTCCTCTTTCCGGATGCTGATCTCATCGACCTGGACCTTGAGTTCTTTCATATCCTGTTTCAGGGTTTCGATCTCGTCCCATATCTGGTCCAGGTGGTTGTCGACCTGTGACATGTGTTCGGAGACGATGATCTCGATCAGTTCCTCTTCCTCGGGGGAGATACCCATGTCCCCGGTATGTGTATCGTAGTCTCCTCCGCTACTGCTGCCGCTGCTAACGGGAGGGAGTGGTTCCTGCTGTACCGGTTGCTGTACCGGTTGTGGTTGAGCGGGTTCGGCAGGCGGTGCCTGTGATGGCTGTGGGGCAGGTTCTGCCTGCGGCTGCGGCCCATAGTCCTGTCCGCCCTGGTTTGCCGTAGATGCGGATTCCTTTACAGCCTCGTTCAGTGCCTCGGTGATCTCAGAATACGAGTATCCGCGGTCACGAAGCTGCTCAGTGATCTCCGTTTCAGAGTATCCCTGCTGTGTAAGGCGCTGCACCTCGTCAACAGGCGGCGGACGTGACTCTCCACCGCTGTTTCCATCTTCGTCACGGAGTTTGCCGAGGAACTGGAATTTCATTTGTAGTCTCCCTGCACGTTTTTCTCCTGTAGTTTCTTCTCGATCAGTGATTCGACCTCGTTTTTGGTTACGAACGAGCTTTGGATCGGATTCATGAGGTCCATGTAGTCCTCCAGCTCCCGTAGTTCACGACGGGTTACAAGCTTCCGTGTGTGCCGCTGAATGTTTTTGATCTCGGTTTCTGTGTTCCGCACACGGTCTGCGAGGTCGTCCGCCGTATCGTTAATATCCGAAAGCTCCGTATTTATCTTTTTGGTCTTGTTAAACATCGTGTCCTCCACGGTGTTGACACGTGCATTCAGGTTCCGGACCTTTTCTTCCAGATCCCGTATCCGCCGGTTAAACTCCTTGACGCGGGTGATAACCTCGTTTAAGACATCGTTTCTGGCCACGGTATCATCCTTTTTGAAGCGTACACGTCGTTGCGTATATTAATGCCGCTGAGTAATACTAAGGCAGCACACAGCGTAGTTTTAACGAGGCGTAATAAATAACTGTGTAGCGGTCGCATATAATAGTTGTCCTGCAGGATGCGGCGGGGTCGAACGGGTTCACGGTGGGGAGTATGGCAGTAACTGATCTGAATACCTGGGATTACGAGCACGACAGTGATACTGGTGTCGTCAAAGTCAACGCCATGGGAAGCATCTATGGCCCATCTGTAGAGGATTATCCGGAGGTGATGGCCCGTGTCGTGGATATTCTTCGTGAGGTCGGTGGTGCTAGCAGTATCGTTCTTTCAGCCACCCAGGAATACGAGTATACCGGGGAGGAGGCGGATATGCTGGTCGAGATCGCGCGGACCATCCAGGAGATCACCCGCCAGGGATACCTGTCTTCGGACGATCTCCTCGGGCAGTGCGAGCAGTACTATCCGGACTGGCGGCAGAACGTGCAGCAGATCGTCACGGATGATATGCGGCGTGATCCTATCGGTGCCTACGTGAAACTGAAACGGGAGATCCGGCACCGGCGCGAAGGCATGAACGATGCGTACCACCAGAAACGCCGCTGCATACAGAACCTGCTGGACGAGGTGTTGCTCCCCATCTACAACCGACTGGCTGAGACCCAGATCATCCAGCAGGTGGAGGACCGGCTGACCGGGTACCACGTCGGTGACCGGGAACTGTACCGGGAACTGTTCCACCCGCTTGTCCGCCCCAACTTCATGCTGACAAAGTACAAGTCGCTCCCGCCGGAAGGCGGGGAGGAGGTGGACCGGTATGAGATCGCAAACAACGTAGAGGTCTACATCTACCGGTTGCCTGACGAGGCACTCCACGTCTACCACCTTTCTCCGCCGGAATCCCGGCTGTCCGACGACGAATATGCTATCCTGGACACGGCACGGCGGTACATGGGACAGCACCGTCCAGAATCCGGGGAGTTCGCGCGGCCGGAACGGATGCGTGACGTGTTCTCAAATATCGGACGGGATATGCTGATGGATATCTCCGACGAGATGGGTGCCAGCCTGTCCAACGACAAGCTGGAGATGATGGCAGATATCCTTACCCGGTACACGGCAGGACTCGGTGTCCTGGAACTGCTGTTTGCCGATGACAACGTTCAGGACGTGTACGTGAATGCGCCGGTCGGACGAAACCCGATCTTTATCGGTCACTCCGACTACGAGGAGTGCCGCACAAACCTTGTGCCGACCCAGGATGATGCAGAGTCCTGGGCCACCCGGTTCCGGATCCAGTCAGGCCGTCCACTTGACGAGGCGAACCCGGTGCTGGACACAGATATCGCGGTCCCGGGCGGCCGCGCCCGTGTCGCGGTTATCACACGGAACCTCTCCCCGGCAGGTCTCGGGTTCGCGTTCCGCCGTCACCGTGACAAGCCATGGACCTATCCGCTGTTCATCAATTACGACTATATGACCCCGTTGTCAGCCGCCGTACTCAGCTTCCTGATCGACGGGTCACGCACCATGCTTATCTCAGGGACGCGTTCCGCAGGGAAATCATCGTTGCTGGGCGCCTCCCTCCTGGAGCTGATGAAGAAGACGCGTGTGGTATCGGTGGAGGACACGCTGGAGCTTCCGCTTCCCGCACTGCAGGAGATGGGATACAATATCCAGCGGATGAAATCCCGGTCCGTGATCACGCAGGTGGAGTCCGAACTCCCGGCAGACGAGGCGATCCGGACATCCCTCCGGCTCGGTGACTCTTCACTGATCCTGGGAGAGGTCCGATCCACCGAGGCAAAGGCACTGTACGAGGCGATGCGTGTCGGTGCAGTCGCAAACTTCGTGGCGGGAACCATCCACGGAGAGGACGCATACTCCGTGTATGACCGGGTTGTAAACGATCTGGGGGTGCCGAAAACATCGTTCAAGGCGACGGACATCCTCACACAGGTCAACCTGTTACGGCATCCGTCCGGGATGAAGAAGATCCGGCGGATGACCGGTATCACCGAGGTGCGGAAGGAGTGGAGTGAGGATCCGATGGATGAGGGCGCGTTCGTCGACCTGATGCGGTACGATGCCGAGGACGATCGGATGAAACCGACCGACACGCTTCTGAACGGGGAGTCAATGATCATCAACCGTATCGCGAACAATACCCGGGAATGGAAGAATGACTGGGAGGCGGTATGGAACAATATCCAGTTACGGAAACGGATCAAGGAACGGCTGGTGGAGCTTGGACAGGAGAAGGAGGAACTGTTCGAGGCCGAGTTCACATCGGCAGCGAACGAAAAGTTCCACATGGTATCGGAGCAGGTGGAGGAAGAGTACGGGTCGCTTGACCCGGACCGTATCTATGAACGATGGAACGAATGGGTGACAGCGGCTGCCAAACGCGGTCTCAACGATATGAGATAGCAAAGGACGTGACAGGGAAATGAGAGACAACGAGGACACGCCCGGCGATGACCGACGGGAACAGATCAGGGATATCCTTGATGATTACAAGATAGACGAGTTTACCGCGGAAGAGCCACGGAACGTGACGCATGTGCAGTCCCGGGAGTACCAGGAGTATAAGCAGGCGGAGGCCAGGCAGGGTGAGACGAACTGGTATATCAGACTGGTTGATACGCTGGGCGTATACGACATCGACATGGGAGAGAAGCAGACCGATATCGATCAGGCGGCGTACTTTCTGAACTGGGATCTGGACACCAAAAAAATATTTTCTGCCGCCATCATCACGTCACTGTTCGTGTTCCTGCTGTCAGTCGGCATTTTCGTGATGGATGCTGCGCTGGGACTGAACATCCCGATGGTGTTCAAGGTCGGTTCCATGGCTGTCCCCCTCATGTTCATGTACTATCTCGTCCAGTACCCGGTGTTCCAGGCCCGGCGCAAGGTGATCAACTCATCCGACGAACTGATCCTTGCATTGCTCTACATGGTCATCTACATGCGGAACTCACCGAATCTGGAGGGCGCAGTCAGGTTTGCAGCATTGAACACGACGGGAACCGTCTCAGATGACCTGAAACACGTGCTGTGGCAGCTGGAGGTAGGAAAATATACGACGATGGAGCATGCACTGGTCGACTACGCGGAGAAGTGGCGGCCGTACAACAAGGACTTCATCCAGTCCATGGAACTTTTGGCGGAGGCCACACAGGAGGGTAACGCGGAACGCCGGGAGAATATCCTGGCAGAATCCATCAACAACCTGCTTGAGGGCACCCGCGAAAAGATGAAACGGTACGCCCGCGAACTCCGCATGCCGGTATCCGCCACGTTCGGTATCGGTGTTCTGCTCCCGGTCCTCGGCATGATCCTGTTCCCGCTCGTTGCCTCGTTCATGGGTGGCGGCGACCTTGAAATCTACCTCTCATTCACGTACAACATCCTGCTCCCTGTCGTGCTCTATATCGTCATATACCAGACGCTGATGAAACGGCCGCCCACCGTCTCTACGCAGGACGTTGACAGCGAACTCCTGCCGAAACCGGGATGGTACCGGACCGAACTGTTCTCAAAAGAGATCAGTATCCCGGCGATCCTGCCCGCAGCACTCCTGTTCCTGGTGGTCGGTGCCTGGCCGCTCCTCTACTACTTCAGTGTGATCACGGGGAATGCGGTCATGCCACCGGACGTGGAAACCCGTACAGAGGTTACGACCCTCAGCCTTCTCCGCACGCTGATGCTGACATTTGCAGCGTCCGCATCCCTTGGACTGTACCTGTACCTGGGGAACATCCAGCGCCTCAGGAAGTTCCGGGAGATCGGGGATATCGAGTCAGAGTTCCCCGAGGCACTGTTCCAGCTGGGGAACACGCTCAGCCGCGGAAACCCGATCGAGACCGGGATACGGAAAGCGCTCAACAACATGGGCCAGCTGGAGATCACGGACATGTTCAAGATCATGTCGTACAACATGAACGAGGCAGGGATGACGTTCGAACAGTCGATATTTGACAGCAACTACGGAGCGTTACGCCACTACCCCTCGAAACTGATCGAATCAGTGATGCGGGCGATCACCCGTTCATCGGAGAAAGGTACACACATCGTCTCCAAGGCGATGATGAGCATATCAACATACCTCAAAAACATTTACAAGACAGAGGAAGAGATCCAGGAGCAGTTAAGCGAAACACTGGCCACCATGAGCTTCCTCGGGTTCATCCTGGCACCGGTCATATCCGGCGTCGCACTGGGGCTGGGAACGATCATCATCAAATCATTCTACCTCCTTGAACTGATGCAGGAAGAGTTCGACATGGATGTAGATACGGATGCCACGAACGGTGGCACGGTAGGAGGAGCGCCTGACGGACTCACAGAAGGCGGTATGATGATGAGCGTGGAAGGGGCTGTCCCCCCGGACGTCCTCCAGCTCGTGATCGGACTCTACCTGATCCAGCTCGGGTTCCTGATCGGGATGTTTTACGTCAGACTCACCGAGGGAGAGAACCCGGTGATTCAGCGCGTCTTCACGGGGAAAGTATTAATAGTGACCCCGATATTATATGCTATTACAACGCTCGTGCTGTTCCTCGTCTTCGGCGGCATGATCGCAGGAGCGATGGCAGAAGGACTGGCAACAGGGTGATCACGGTATCGGACTGGCACCGGCGAAACGAAGCGGAATCGATATAAACCACTTCATCCTCGGCCTCTCCGGGGTTATCATCGTCCTCGTCGTCCTCATCATCCTCGCCAACTTCCTGATAACACACGCCACGTAGGTGAACCCCGTCATGGTTAAACAACGTATCCTCAACCACCTGGCCCGTCGGAAAGGGATAGAGGTAGGACGGTTCCTGCTCATCATCGTATTCTTCATACCGGCAGCCATCCTCGGCGCAGTCGTACTGGCCATGGTCCTGGGCATCACCATAGAAGGCATCCCATTCGCCAGCGACCTGCTCGTCATCATCGTATGCAGTATCCTACCCGGCCCGGCCATGTGAATGTAAACCAACTGATTTAAACGAGAAACTCCAGTGAAGCAATATGAACGTCGACCAACCTGAAAGACGGACAGGGATGCCCGGCCCCGTGATCATTGTCGGGATCGTATTCGCGTTGCTGGTCGGCGTGGGAGTACTTGCATTTACTGCCGGTTTCACCATCCCCATGATTCAGGAGGGAGAGGCAGGAGTTCTCGGATTCTTCGAAGCTGCGCTTGCCGTCATCTGCTGACCGCTGAGAAACTGATTTAAACCGTGCCTCCACACGTACAAACAATGTCCATCAGTTCCAGGCCAGGCATGGCAACGATACCGGTAACACTGGTGAAAACCGTGCTTGCACTCGGTATACTTGCAGCTGCACTCTTCCTTGTTCTTGCAGGAACCGGCATGATCGGTGACGGGATGGAATCCATCGCAGGCATGAAAGACATCGTCTCAGGCGTCCTATCCGGTGGTTTGCTGGCTAATGGGGATGAGACAGATACTGAAATAGGGGGAGAAGTGACCGGGGATTGCGGAGGAGATTCACACCAGTGCATTGAGGGAGATGACTGTGGAGAGGTGATGCAGCACTCTTCAGAATACGATGAGCAATGCGATGAAGGAAGTATCTGCTGCGTATCTGTGGGAATGCCATAGATGGGTGCGCTACGACGTTGAAGTCTTCTGTAGAGCACATAATATAAATACGAGCCTGTGGAACGTATCAGGTAGATGAACGTCCAGATAGTTGATATAGAGCGCCGGTCCAAACGGAAAGGAGTGGAAGGCGTTAACCGCCGTGTTATCATGGAGTTTATCGGGGCGCTGGCACTGATCATCATCTTCGCACTGGTCATCGCACACTTCCTGGGTACGTTTGTCGGCTGCTGGGCGGACGAGGACTGTATGCAGTGCCGCGAAGAGGTGAACCGGCTTGCCGATAGTGTTGACGAGGTCTGCCAGCAGAGCACGATGGAACTGACTGATGAGGCGGAAGAACTTCCGGGCGGAGAGTACGACTTTAGCTGTGCAGACTTCCTGCATATCAGTCCGGACGGCGAGTTCACAGTAGGAAGCCTCAGAAGTCCAGGAGATATCATGGAGGATTTGGGGGATGCCGTACTTAGTTTATTCAGGGCACTGTTTTCGTTGGATCCGACCGAGTTCACGCGGGAGTGGTCAGTGTCGCAGACGGCAGATACCTGTGAGCGGACAGACCTATGTGTCACCGGAGAAGATGTTGAGAACTGTGGTGATGGCCGCTTTGATATACTGGATGGAACCACGATACCGTTCTTCCTCACCGAAACAGACACATATGACTTTTACCTTATTGAGGTGACGAGAGAAGACACGTTCACGTATGTAACGCCCGATGAGCGCCAGGTAAATATCAAGTATGAGGGATTGGAGATCGAATGGAGCATCTTGGACGCCCTGGAAGATGATGTGTACACGTGTGGTGGAGATTCCCACTTCTGCCATGATGGGAACGAATGTCCAATGGCAACCCAGCATAGCCCGGAGTATGACGATCAGTGTGATCAAAATGATGGAGACGACATCTGCTGTATATCGGCAGGATAGCCCCTGACCGCAGGGGAGTACAGGTGTAAACGGTGAAGATACGGGTATGGACCGGGGAGTCCCGGTCAGGACGGAGTTGAACAGGCGATGGTAGTATTCACGTGGTCGGCGCGGAACGTTGCAGCACTGGTGATGGGACTCGCGATAATCTCGGTCTCGTTATACAACGTGAGCCAGGGGTTCGACGATCTGGAGGAGCAGACGATCGAGGTGGATACACAGCGGATGGCGCAGATGGCGGAAGTGATGGATCACCGTCCAGGAGCAGTCGTCGAGATGAACTTTGATGAGCCGTACGAGACGGTGGCGCTGGCGGAGGACCATGTCCTGCTTCAACGCGGTGAAAACGAGGAGGAGCGTGATATACTGATGGCGCACGCGGTTGATCCAGCGGAACTGAGGGATGTGGCCTCGGTGTGTCTGGTGAACAACGGCGACCATCTGACACTTTCGCAAACATGTGAACTTCCGGATATGATGCCGGAACCCGGGCCACAGGAGCCGATGCGGTGAACGATATGATACGAAACAATGGACGGAAAGGATCCCTGGTCTACTTCTCGTTTATGGCCATGTTTGTCGTTGTCGGTGCCGTGACCGGGAACACCATGTTCCTCCAGTACGTGGAGACACTGAGTCTGGACACGTCACAGGACAGTGTGGAACAGTACCAGAGTTTCGTGATACGTGAAGAGATCATGAACGCGGAATGTGCCACGGTCCGCCGCGGCGTCTTCGACTGGGATGCGATAGAGAACGGAGACCTGGAATGTATCGGGATACCGGACGAAAACATCGTGGTCTGGTTCGGCGTATGGGATGACGACGAGGACACGGACGAAGTGACCATGCCGTACATCATAGAGTCAGGAGACCCGTCGAACGTGGAAGACCCCGGGATAACAGACTGGGGAGGAATGTTGATGGACGACCTGATCGATGGGAGCATGTACCCGGCACTGGTCTGGAACGAGGATGAGGAGCGGTACCAGCGCGCCGTAGTCGGCTTCCACAGGGAAGGTGCCTGGCGGGACGTGCTACCATTATAGGTGAGAAA
The DNA here is from genome assembly GCA_022729315.1 of Candidatus Nanohalalkaliarchaeum halalkaliphilum. Lineage (GTDB taxonomy): Archaea > Nanohalarchaeota > Nanosalinia > Nanosalinales > Nanohalalkaliarchaeaceae > Nanohalalkaliarchaeum > Nanohalalkaliarchaeum halalkaliphilum. The sequence continues at coordinate 9,882 of JALDAF010000025.1, forward strand.
CACGATGACGAACACTGCCATGATAAAGAAAGGGATTGCAGGATCCAGTGTAGCCGTCGTGTTCCTCGTTGTACTGGCTAATGCCCTTCCAGCAGGCATGCTGATGCACTGTGATATCGGGGACTGTGAACCGTTCACCACGGAAACTACGGCTGACAGGATCGAAGCCACCGAGGAAAATGCCGCCGCCACCGGGATAGCCTCCCAGCTCTTCTACGGGACCTACGTCGGCGACATCCAGATGCGGAACGCGGTCCGCATGTACGCATACTGCGAGGAAGGACCCGGAGAACCCGGCGAATACCCGTGCGAGGACATGCCGGATGACGGTGAGATGGAGGAGGATATCGTAACAACGGTCGAAAACTTCCGGCCGTACCCACAGGACTTCCAGGATACGATCCGTGACCTGTTACCGATCAGCGACAGTCTGGCATTCGACTTCACGGTACAGCACGGTGGCGAGACGATACTTGAATCCGGGATGAACCGGGACAGTGTCACAGGGGATACTGCCACGTTCCTTTTCGTGGAACCGGTGCCCGGCGGCGAACATGTCACGACCCGGTTCGAAGTCAATGAGGGCCGCATGTTAACGGGGGTGCGTGAGGAATGAAACGGAAAGGGGATGCAGAACTCCAGATACTCGCCGTCTGTCTTCTCCTGGCGCTGCTGATACAGTTAGGGTTCATGGTTGCCTCCCCCTCTGCGTACAAGGCAGCGGTCCACCAGCAGATCAGTGACACACAACCGTTGTTACAGACAGATATCATAACAGCCCACATGGAGGAGGGATACCTGTACTGGTCCGTAACCAACGCCGTCCACCAGGGCATGTACGACCGTGGAACCCAGGGATTCGGTCCGTGGAGCGATGAACCACCGACCTGGGACGAGGTCAGCGGAGAGTTCGATACAGCGATCACCGGTATGATGCAGGACAACTACGCCGGTATCCTCGGCTCCGGCGCGGACTGCACCCTGCAGGGAACCGAAGACATGGAGATCAGCACCACCGATGACGAGACAGTCTTCTCGGTTGAAACCGCACAGCAACTCCACGCAGAATGCAGTTCCAGACACTTCGGGTTCGGCGGCGCGATCCAGACTGTTATCGCACAGGAACTGATACGCGTGGAGGACGAATACGAGGTACCGTACCTCCGGTACCAGGAGATGCACACGGTGGCGGAGGACATCGCCACCGATGACACCTTCCGCGACCTGCTGGACGTTGCATCACGATCCGCCACCACCGCCACCATCACCGGATGCCCGCAGGAATCCAGCACAGAATGTACGATGGATGCTCCAGATCTGAGCGGTGAGTTCGATGCGAACCACGACATCGTCAACCAGCAGGAGCACATGATCGGCGATAGACTGGACGACGAACTCCACGACGCGCTCCAGGACGCATACGCAGCCGATGGATTCGAAATCACGTTCGACGTTGAAGTCGTGGAACTCACACCGGTCAACATCGAGGAGGTCCAGCACGAGGAATGGCTGATCGACTGCGCCCAAAGCGACAGCGACACATACACGGTGTACCCGGATGATGATGGGTGTGGCGGATCCTGTCCGGATTCAGGCGAATGCTCTCTGGATGATGGCGCCGACTGTTTCGATGACTGTCCCGGACTCAGCGGTGTTCCCCGGACCGAACCGGATCCGCCGTCATCAACGGGAAGTTTCTGGACGGAGAACCCCTGGTCCGCGGACTGCGGGTTCACGTACGGGTCCTGGTACGATGACTACGATGGCCCCGAATCCGATGTAGCGTACTCCGCCGCCGAAACATACCCTCCTGACATCCGCACGTCTTACACGATGCATCGTCCAAACGGTGGTGAACCCGTGAACGGTGATGACGATGATGACGATGATAACGATGTATGTGAACCGTCTTGCCCGGAATCGGAGGAATCCTGTTACGAATACCTGTATACCGAATCCAACACGCGGGCCTCATGGACGTTTGACCTTGAAGCCTCCACCGTGGTCACCGTGACGATCACGGACACGGAGAACGAGATCCCGACCGGTGACGGCCTGACGAATCCGGAGTACCGGTTCGCATTTGAGCAGGGAGGAACCGATGACGGAACGGTCGTGGATACGGGAGATCCCGAAGAACCAGAAGATGATGAGACAGAGGAGGGGACAAGTGCAGAAAACTTTTACGCTACGTACATGGGCGAAACCTACGAGTACAATCCGGATGGGAACTCGCAATGGATCCGTAACGGTGAAACAACCCGCCTCGTCATCGAGGACGGAGACTACATCATGTTCCACCCGGATGACGACGGCAGCATCGAGATCGAAACCGGTATGACCGTCATTGATCCGATGAACCAGGAGTACAACAACCCCGGGGATGACGGTGTCCTGTATCCGTTCACAGCGTTAGGAGCGGAGCACGAATACCCGATAATCCATGAAACCAGTGAGGGACTGGAGATCGCACCGGTCACGGTCCGCGAGTCCTGTCCTGACGGACAGTCCTGGAATGGGGAGGAATGTACGAACATGTTCAACCTGGTGGCCGTCCCACTCAACTACCCGCAGGAACGGTTCAAAGACTTTTACACGTTCTCTCAACGTGTCACCGATAACTGGCTGGAAGAGCACTCTCCGCTCCGCCACACATACAGCAACCCCCGGCAACAGGTAAAACTCCAGTTCCTTGAACCCGTGGACGAGTTCTCCTACAACGGTGAAGGCCCCTACCCGCTCAGCGATCCGGGGACGGATGTCTGCTGGACACACCTCACGCGCCCCGATCTACGTGACATCGCCGAGATCGCAACGCTGGACAGCCAGTACCGGAACACCTACGACCGGATCATGGGGATCTATGCCGGTGACACGATACGGATGATCGACCCGTCGGAGCTGGTAAGCCCCGATCCCAGCACATACACGGAGAGCGGTGGCTGTGCAACGGTCGACTCAGACATGTTCGTGTTCACGGATACCGGTGATTACACGGAGGACGGGATAACGGACAGAGGACACAGCATGACACACGAACTGGGGCATGCGTTCGGCCTCTGCCACATGGATGGTGCTGTCGTGGATGGGGAGTGCGACCTGTCAGAAAGCCCGGACTCGCTCTTACACCCGTACCGACACGGGATCACGTGCAGGAACACCCAGTCGGTCACGGACTACTACGCTATCATGAACTACTGCGCGTACCCTGACAGCGACATGTATATGGGTGACCCGGACTTCGACTACCTCAACATCGACGATCCGGACGGGATCGACACGAGCGACCTCCCGTACACGATCGTGGAACAGTGGATGAGCCACTACATCGAAGGTGAGCCAGCACCATGAAAACAACCAGGAGCCGGTGGACGCTCTGCATCCTGATACTCATACTGACGGCCGTGTTCATACTGCCCCCGGCAACAGCCACGGAGCAGAACGTGTTCACGGTAGAACTCGCCGTTTACGATAACGGGACCGTCGTCGAGAAACAGGTAGACCTGACGGACGGAAGCCCGACACCTTCTCCAGCCCAGAACGACCACGAAACAGGTCACGAACACGGAACAAGCCTGATACAGGAGAACTGGCAGGCACCACACCACCTCACGCTCACCGACGATGACGGAACGGTACTGGAGGAATACCGGATATTCTTCCAGTTCTTCGACGTGACAGACGAGGATGTCGTCCAGCAGGAACGCGTCTTCGAACGGATACCCTACCACACCGATGCAACACACATACAGCTCGTCCGCAACGACGAAACCACCCTGCACACCGTAAACATCCCTGAACGGATATGCATCGACGATGGCACCTGCTCCCCCTACTGTGATGGCAAAGGAGTGGACCCGGACTGTGATGATGGCACCAGCCTACCGATCCTCTGGATACTGGCGGCACTGCTCCTGCCTGCCGCAGGAATCATTCTCTACCTCAGCATCGAATGGGAGTAACCCTATCGTACCCCCCACCAACCAGTGGAATCCGGTCCGTATTTATAATACTTGCGGCAGGTAACCGGTACAATGGATCAACAGACCCTGTCACGGCGCGCATTCCTCGCATCAGCAGCGGCATCCGGTACCGTGGGATGCCTCGGTTCGGACTATCCGCACCACGACTTCAACGAACTTGTCAAGGAGGGACTGGAACAGTATGAGGGAGAAGACCTTTCAACAACGGGATACGTGGAACGATCCAACGACACAGCATATTTCTACTTCACAGACCCGACCAACGGGCAAGAGTTGACCAGACCGGTCGATGGAACGTACGAACTGTTCGATACTCCCGAACCGGTTCCGGGTGAACGGTCACTGTACGTCCTGGACCACCACGTCAGGTATGCACTGCCCGGCAGTCGGGATCAGGGAGAACGCACCGTGGAAGGCCACGTGATCGAAATATTCTTCGATCATGACCGTTCCGATCACGGCATCCTGTACCGCGCCTGACCCGCTGATATCGACAAGGCCGGAACCGGGATAGGAGGTACACCGGTATATGCTCTCTGTGTAAACACATTTAAGTCAGGAGTGTAACGAATGGTAACATACTCCGTATTTGTTACGGATTCGTAGAACCGTGCATGTTTAAAAATATCTGTACCGCACGGGTGTTGTACGGTTCAGAGGTGACAATCCTATGACAGAAGACAATGACAACACAGTGTACATCGGTTCCAAACCAGCCATGAGCTACGTACTTGCAGTCGTCACACAGTTCAACGACGGACAGGACCAGGTCCACATCAAGGCACGTGGAAAAGCGATCTCGACCGCGGTCGACGTCGCGGAAATCGTCCGTAACCGCTTCATCGAAGAGGCGGCTGTTGAGGACATCGACATCGGTACGGACACGATCGATACCGATGAAGGCGATGAGATGAATTTGTCCTCGATCCATATCGATCTCGCAAAGTAGAGACAGTGGTGTTTACATGTCGGGGACGCAGCAACTGCGCCCCGCGTTTCTCCTTTTGTTTATATACCTGTCGTGAACCGTGCCAGTTTTTACCCGGTAGTTACTGCTGTTCCATGCGTTATGGAGACAACATATTTATACCGGCTGTTCGAGTAGTTACTACACTAGATGTGATAGCATGACAATGAACAGGAAAGGAATCAGTTTTACGCTGACACTCGTGGTCATCGGTGTTGTACTGCTGATGACTGCGCTGACAGTCGTCGTACTGGGTGGTGGACAGATCTCCGACTACATCACAGGTATCGGAGAGGCTGACCTGGAAGCCCAGATCTCCACGCAGTGTGGACAGCTTGCAGACCGGATCAACAACAACTACTGCAGTTACTACGTCTACTCGGGAGGAGACGGTGAAGCAGACGAAGGAGACTGTGATAACATCCGTCGCAGGGCTGCAAGCAACTACGAAGTCCCTGCCGAGAACGTTCCATGTAACTGGCAGGATGACCCTGCAGATCGATTGACCGGTGAAGTCCTCGTGGAAGACCACGATGACTTCGGAACAAATCGACCAATCGTTGTGATCGGTGGAGACGAGTACGACTGCCTCGAAGAAGGACAGATGACAACCACCTGTCCAGCGTAAGGGGAATCGTTTCCCTACCCTTCTTTCTTTTCTTTTTCCCTTCATCCGCTCCGGGGATACACCGCGGTACGGAAACCTTTATGTACCACCAGTCACGAACTGTACGGTATGGAACGGCGTGGAGCAAGCCCGGTCATGTGGATTATCGTTGCAGCACTGATCTTCCTTATTGTTGCGGTGGCAGTGATATTCGGGTTCTCAGGGAACTGGTGGGAATTCAGTGACTTCATCGGAGAAGGCATCCACGGATCTGACCGGGACCACTGCGCCACACAGGTAGAAAGCTTCTGTGAACGGGAAGGTGAAGGCGCTGACTGGACCGAACGGTACCCGGAATGCTCACAGTTCGAAGGGGATGGTGGCGTACTGGATTCATCCGAATGTAACGGATGACATACCCGGCCCAGGCTATCACCGTATCACAATGTTTATGTAGGAGGGTACCGCGTATAGGCATATGCCGCAGCGGAAAGGCCAGGTAGGGGTTGTTCTGAAGGTGTTGCCGTATATCATAGCAATCCTGCTGGTTGCGCTTGTGCTTGGATATCTGTTCCTGGTGCATTTCGGTGGATGGGCGTGGATCATGGATTCTATCGGGATGGGCGGCAGCGCTCTGCTGGGAGCCCTTGGAAACGTTCCCTGGCCCGACGCGGATTTCGGAGGTCTTGGCGGACTATTAAATGGTGATGACAATGGCAATGGCGATGGGCCGGAGTGCCCATACGAGTTTGGATGGACGGAGTTATCCGTTACGATAGGGAGGACCGGGTCTGCGTATCTCACGTTTTGTGGTGAGGACATAGACCCCGCTTCTGTGGGTGTAACGGATTTCGATGCGGACGCTTCCCACGATGACTTCGATCTGGAGGTCACTGAAGTGGTGGAGGTTGACGAGACGACCATATCGTTGCAGGTACGCGAAGAGGATAATGACGATATCGGGAATGATGACGTGACCATCGAGATCGTGGGAGCGATATACAGTACCGGGGGGTATGCTGTCGGTCCGGGGGAAAGCTGTACCGTGGCCAACGGAGACTCCACAACCTGTGATGTTGAAGGGGAGTTACAGTAACCGTGTGGAGAACCGGATACATCCTGAGGTACTTCTGTACCCATCCCACAGGCGGTTAGTTACTGGCGGAAGGTTTATGTACCGTGTACTGCCATGTATCAGTTATGCATCGGAAAGGGTTTCCGCCTGTCGCGATCCTTGTCGGCTTAATCATGGTAATAATCGTGTTGCTTCTGATTGTGGCCGTGTCCTCCGACCACCTCTTTGACTTCGGGGACCGGGGAAACGCATCGGCCGCGGCATACGGGCTCGACAGCTGTGATGCTGCTATCTCCACCTACTGCCTTTCGTTCCCGGAGGAGGACTGGTCTGACGAGTTCTCGGAGTGCACGGAGCATGCGGATGTGCTCGGTGATGGATCCACGGACTGTGCTGACTTCACCGGAGCACCAGCAGGCCTGAACGGCGACGATCCCGACAACGGCGAAGACCCTGAAAACGGG
>JALDAF010000022.1 GCA_022729315.1 Candidatus Nanohalalkaliarchaeum halalkaliphilum
GAAAAACAGCTTCGAACGCGACCATGAAGGAGGTGAACTTTAATATGAGAGAGACAGAACTTGAGCTGAACCAGGAATACCTCCGGGAACAGCTCCAGGACGGGAAGCGTCTTGATGGACGGGACCTTACAGAGTTCCGTGACATCGAGATCGAGGCCGGATACATCCGCCACACCGCTGAAGGCTCTGCCATGGTAAAGATGGGAGATACCAAACTCCTTGTCGGCGTCAAGGCAGATATCGGCGAACCGTACCCGGATGCACCGGAAGCCGGTACCCTGATCACGAACGCAGAACTTGTGCCGCTTGCAGCCAAGGAATACGAGGCAGGACCTCCACGCGCAGACGCCGTGGAACTGGCGCGTGTCGTTGACCGGGGACTCCGAGAATCCGGCGTCATCGACCTCGAAGATCTTGGTATCATCGAGGGCGAGAAATGCTGGTTGCTGTTCATCGATGTCCACGTACTGGACTATGATGGCAACCTGATCGACGCCGCATTCCTCGGTGCCGTGACCGCACTCATGAACAGTACGATGCCTCACTACGATGTGGAGGAGGACGAACTGGACCGTGAGGAACGCGGAGACGAGGTACCGATCAGCGACTTCCCTGTCACATTGACCGGGAAAAAGATCGGTGACCAGCTACTGCTGGACACGACCGGTGAAGAAGAGGACGTGCTGGATGCACGACTCACCGTGACACTGGACGAGAACAACAACGTGGTCTCCCTGCAGAAGGGAGAACCCGGAACCATGAGCCATGAAGAGGCCATGAAGACCGTCCGACTCACGGAAGAGAACGCGGACATGCTCCGCAACAAAGTTGAAGAAGCGCTGAAAGACGCGTAGAATCAACCTACCTGGACAGGCACCCCTTACGCGGGGCCTGCTCCACTTCACATATTTCAGGTTCCAGCCGCAGGCTGGAGGAGGGTTCCTTAGAACCCGACGTTGCGTGCCTCATGAAACACAGTTTCACTCGATCGAGTGAAATTCCACGATTTCACGAGCGCCTGAGCGTAACCAGGCGTGACCTTTAAAAGAATATAGCGAGGAGTTCATTCCATGCCTCAGACTACACAGAGAACAGAAAAGCATGACTGTCCCCACTGCAAGAAGCAGGCATTGCAGCGTGCAGCATCAGGTATCTGGCAGTGTAAGAACTGTGGAAGCAAGGTTTCCGGAGGGGCGTACGAACCGGATACCGGAGCACAGCGGATGATGCGGCGTGCATTGCGTGAAGACACCTCTATCGAGGAGCTGGAAGAGGCACAGGAAGAACTGGAAGAAGAGACTGAAACGGCTGAAGACGGGTCAGCTGAAGAATAACGATAGGTGATTGATCAATGGCGTATGTGTGCACAAAATGTGAGGAAGAAGTCGACCTGAACCCGGTAGAGGAGAAGATTATCTGTCCGTACTGTTCGAACAGGGGCGTGCTGAAGACCCGGTCTGATGAAGCGAAGACCGTGACCGCACGATGAATGTTACACTTGAACTGGATACGGCACAGCCCGATGCGGTCCATGATGCGATCGCACCGTCTCTCCGGGACACGGATTCGGTGCAGTACCAGGTTTCGGCGGATGAACAGTTACATGTTACTATCCAGGCGGAGACGCTTGGACAGCTTCGTGGTGCGACAAACACAGCCATGATGCTTATCAAGTTAAGTGGTAACGTATTAGGTGATTGACGATGGATCAACAGGAACAACAGCAGTTTATGCAGCTCCAGCAGCAGTTGCAGACGGTGATGATGCAAAAGGAACAGCTGAAAACGCGGAAACAGGAGATAGGTAACGCGCTTGACGAGCTGGAGGATGCAGAGGATGAGGAGCTGTACCGGTCTGTTGGTATGCTGCTGATCAGTCAGGATCAGGACGATCTTGAGGAAGAGTTGAACGACGAGGTCGAATCCCTGGATATGAAGATCCAGTCCCTGGAACGGAAGGAGAACCAGTTGAAGGAAAAGGTTCAGGACGCACAGAACCAGATCGCGCAGGGCGGTTTGGACGGCGACGACGTTGCAGGATAACATACGTATGACAGGAACCCCGGAGGGTATGATGATGGCAGATCTTGACACGGTTATCATGAGGATGGAAGACTTGAAGGATGACAGCGGTATTCCCAGCAACGTCAAGAATACGCTGGACCAGGGGATCACCGTTCTCCAGGATGAAGAAGAAGATCTGTCTGTCCGGGTGAACACGGTGACCTCACTCCTCGACGAGGTCAGTAATGATCCGAACATCGCCCAACACACCCGTACCGAGGTATGGAATATCGCTTCCCAACTCGAGAGCGTTGATAGTTAGGATCAGCGTGTGATTCTTCGTTAACGGTGATTTCAGTTTGGGCAGTTCCTCCTCTCCCGTAATACGCCCATGTTTTCATTTTGCGGGGAGACAGCGACTGAGGGGATTCAAAAGGTATTTAAGTATTCTAGCCCTACAGTTGTGTAACGGAGTTAGTGATTGACAATGCCTTTCAAAAATATCCTCGGTGGAAATGGAGCATCATCAGATATCGAACACTTTGACGAAGATGAATACGTTGAGCTTGACGCAGCTTCTGAGGAGTCAGCGGAGAAGGTGAAAATCCGCGTCTCAACACTGAACGAATACGGAGACGTTGACAAGGTTCAGGATCTTCTTCGGGATGGTGACATCGTATGGGTAAACATCAAGCCGCTGAAGGAGAAGGACATGACCGATTTGAAGCGTGCGATCGACCGGATCAAGAAGACTGTGCGCTCCATCGACGGTGACGTAGCCGGCATTGATGAGGACTGGCTCGTGGCGACCCCGGAATACGCTCATATCCACCGGTAATAACCGTATTATACAGGACGTTCCCTTATAGCCCAGTATCGTGGGCAGGGGTTCCGTCTATCTTCCTTTCTATCCGCTCCCACTGTTTATAATTCTCCCGTTACCAGTATTACTATGACTAACGATGCATCATCTCCATCTCCCAGTACCGGGTGGGAATCCCTGTATGAAGCGTTCGGTGTTCCGACAGCTATCGAACAAGAAACCGTGTCTGAAGTCACCGGGGACCCGGACATGTCTGACTACGTTCTCGAATACCGGTTAAACAGGATGACCGCTGTACAGGCGCCGACCGGGTACGATCCTGGCCTGGACGATCTCAGGTTCAACCCCCGGTTCAACCAGTACACGTTCTGATCCAGCGTTGTATCGCCACCCGTACTGTAACGTCGGCTAGTGTTGGACGTGGAAGCATTCTTATTGTTCCATCCCCGGGATGAAGGTATGGCGCCGTCACGGAACGATACGGAGGTGCAGGAACACGCCGAACTGCAGGAACTCCGCAGGCTGTGCGTTCGCAGAAACCCGGAGGGGTTCGAGGACGGCGAACCGACGCTGGAGCCAGCAGACGACCCGTATAATCGGCTGGTCGTGTCCATCATCAACCAGCAGCTGTCCACACAGTCCGCGGCAGCGATCAAGGAACGTGTGTTCGACCGGTTTGAAATCACGCCACGACACATGCTGGATGCGGATCCCGTGGAACTCCGGGACACCGGACTGTCCCGGCAGAAGATCGACTACATCAAACATGCCGCGGAACGGTTCATCGAAGATGATCTGACACGAGAACAGTTCGCAGACATGGCGGATGAAGACGTTGTCGAAGAACTGACCGGGATCAAGGGTATCGGTACGTGGACGGCGAAGATGTTCCTCATCTTTGTACTCGGACGGGAGGATGTATTTCCGGTGGAGGATTTAGGTATTCGACAGGGGATGGAGGCGCTGTATGGAGACATGTCCCGCCAGGAGATGGTTGAGAAGGCAGAGGAGTGGCAGCCGTACCGGAGTATCGCAGCGCTCTACCTGTGGAAATCCGTCGACGGATAAAAAACGATCCGTACCGTAAAAACAGACGCCTCAGTTCAGTCGGACGATCTCCAGGTTCTGCGGTGACTCCGTGTCGATGTTGAACATCTTGTGGAGTGAGCTGGAGAGGTCGAAGCTGACTGATTTCTCTCCGTGGTTGGTAAGGACCTTTTTGGGCTTGTTCGGCAGGTTGGATACGTAGTTGACAAGCTGCTGTCTGTCGCTGTGCCCGGAGAAGCCTTTGATCGTGTCGATATCCATGTTGATCTTGACCTGTTTCCCGCTCGGCAGCTCCACCTGTCTGTCTCCGCGTTGAATCTTGTTACCAAGACTGCCCGGCGCCTGGTACCCAACAAACAGGAGCTGGTTGTTCCCGTCTCCTGCGAGATGCTCAACATAACTCAGGATCGGTCCGCCCGTCATCATACCGGAGGTTGCCAGGATCACAGCTGGTCCATCCTCGTTGATCACGTCCTGTCGTTCACTGTATGAACCGACACGGTGGAAGTTCTCACGGAGGAACGGGTTCTCGTCCTCATGGAAGATCTGTTTCTGGATATCCCGCGATAGAAACTCGGGGTATGCTGTATGGAGTGCGGTCGCATCCCAGATCATCCCATCCAGGTAGACCGGGACCTCGTCAAAGTATCCCTTCTCCATCTCCTCTGCCAGGAGCATCATCATCTCCTGAGAACGGCCGATAGCGAACACGGGCATCAATACCTTGCCGCCATCCTCCAGTGTCCGCCGCACCTGCTTCTTGAAGTATTTGTTTGCCTTGTCTCGGCGCGGCATCTTATCATGCTTCCCACCATACGTGCTTTCGATGATCAGTGTTTCCACGCGATTGAACTTGGGGTCCGCGGGACGAAGCAGCTTGGTCTTGTCATACTTGATGTCTCCCGTGTACACTATATTGTGTAGTCCTTCGCCTATATGTAGGTGGACGGATGCACTTCCAAGAATATGTCCTGCATTGTTGAATGTGAGGCGCATGTCGGGGGTAATGTCTGCAACCTCTCCGTAGTCCAGGGTGATCGTCCGTTTTACCTCCTCCTTGATGGCCGACGAGTCGTACGGTGCCTTTCCACCTTCCTTCCGTGCCACGTCAAGGTAGTCCAGCTGGAGCAGCACCATCATGTCACGGGAGGGTTCGGTACAGTATACCGGTCCTTCATATCCGTACTGGTACAGGTAGGGGATGAGACCGCAGTGGTCCATGTGTGCGTGCGACAGGATGACCGCATCCAGGTCCTCCAGGTCAAGTTCTGGAGCGTCGAGATGCGGGTACGCGTCCCGGCCATTCCCTTCCTGTGACGTGTCAACACCACAGTCCAGCATCACGCTGCTTTCCTCCGTCTGGATCAACACGCATGAGCGGCCGACCTGACGGAAACCACCAAGTGCGCCCACGCGGATCCATTCGTCACCGATACTTTTCTCTAGCTGGATCTTCTTTCCAACATCATCAAGGAACTCTTTCCGGAACTCTACGCCCTCTGTCATAATTTCACGGGCTCGGTCCACAATCTTCGAATCGATCGCAGGGACCCGCTCTACTTCAGGCATCCAGTATGTAGCCTTCTTTATCTTATCAAGTGTTTCTCCGCTCTTCCCGATCACAAGACCGGGTTTCCGGGCTCTGATAATCACTTTACCGAACGGCTCTTCAAACAGCACAGTCTTGACCCCGGCCTCTTCCGGTACGATATCCTTGATCTCTTCTTCAGCTGCATTCTCCTCTGTCGTGATAGAGGAATCTGGCCGGATCTCAACACGTTTCTTCAGATCCGACACCAGTTTCCGCACCACATCCTCATTGTCGAGGAAGAATTCGCGGTTTTTTGTGTAGAACACGACGTCAGAAGCCTCATATCGTGCTTCAGATATCATCGCGTCGTCCGGTAACCGTTCTATAAGATCGTCTAGTGATTCTGCTGACATATCAAAACCTCTGGTTCAAGAACCTTTGCTGTTGTGCTATCATCCTGCGTTAGTCCATGTATTCCTCTACTTCGCTCGGGCTCAATCTCTTGAATCCTGCAGACGTGATCCGTGCAACGTCAATCCCGTCACCGGATGCAACATCCCGTTCCATCGCTGCCTGCAGTGCACGCACAGCCACCTCGGTCCCTTCATCGATCGTCATCCCTTCCTCGTAGGAGTCTTCAAGTACACCGTATGCGGTCGGGGAGCCTGAACCTGTCGCTGTAAACTTGCTGTGGTCCATCAGGCCGCCAAGCGGATCCAGGTCATAGATCACACCTTCTTCATCAACACCGCCGATCACGAACTGGTTCATGAACGGCATCATCTTCGACCCCTGGAGGATATTGGATAGCAGTGTCGAAGCACCCTGAACGCTCAACTCACTGGTTTCAAGCTCCTTCAGCTTGAGCTGTGACCGCATGATCCGGACGATGCGCTGTGCATCACCAACGGAGCCGGCGATCGTCAGCCCGATATTATCAGAGAGCTGAAACACCTTCTGAGCCTCCTTGGAAGCTTTCAAATGACCCATTGTTGCCCGTTTGTCGGCTGCAAGAATAACTCCTGCATCTACAACGAGACCGAGTGTTGTTGTCCCGGTCTTCAATTCCTTAATATGTTCTGATTCTTGTCTATTCATTGTATGAACCTCAGAAACGACCGTAAATCTGTAACCCGATATTACGCTAAAAGATTTAAATACCTGCTGTTTCCGCTCACAGCCACATGATCGATAGTGCGTTGCCCGGCATAATTCTGGATCTGACAACTGCATATTTGCAGTTGACGGATTCGACACTCGAAATGTTCCTGTATCCTTAGAACGTGTGAAACATCTTCAGGGAAGGGGAAATCGGGGCGAGGAGGGTACCTCGCCCGTATTGATACCGGTAACAACGTATGTTGTTACCACACAATACTAACTACAGGAAAGATTTATAAATACGGCGGATGCTGTCCGTTGACAGTACGCATACCTGCCATAAAACTTTCCTGATCTGATCAGCATGACAGTGTTTCTACTGTGGGAAAACAACGGAGAGCGGAACAGAAACATTTTTTATAGATTGGCCATAAGTTCATTCTGCTATTCCATTGCCTTTTTGTGATACGACATGACACAACAACAGGTTACCCAGGAGGTTTCGGAACAGTCACCTGAGGCTCTGAAGCACGAGACCCGGCGGACGGAAGCATTCTCTGATGCGGCCATCACCGCCGTGGAAGATGACCGTATCTCCGTGAATCTCACAAAGGACGTTTTGACAGCGGAAGCCACGCTCATCCAGGAGAACGGTGAGGAACGGAAAGAGATGGCGTTCAGCGAGGAGGAAGTGGAACAGTCACATACCGTTCAGCTGGAGCGCAGCACGTACGCCAGGTTCCGGGCAACACCCTGGGAACTACTGCAAAACGAACTGCTGCAGGACGACCGCGAGCAGATCACGCAAGAGGATGCCGTTCACACCCCCGTGATGAGCGCCTGGGACATCATATCAACCGTGCATAAATGCCAGCAGCCTGCGCTGGACAGCACCATGATCCGCCACACGGTAGCTGTTCCCGCGGAAGATACTTTTCAGCAGTCCGTCGATGCTCCAGAACCGGAGACATCACCCCTCACTGTAACCGATACGAGTGCTGACCACATTAGTCCCCGGGGCCGGTCCGCTGTATCGTGGGACTACGAGATTCCGGACCGTCCGGAACAGACGTATGAATACCGAAACGTACAGCGTACGGAAGACGCACCTGTCCCCACTATAGATATGACTGAACCGTACCAGACAGCAGAGGGAACTATCGAAGCCAGCACGGCCCCTGCCGACGAAGAGCTTCTGGATGCGTTGTTTCCAGACACACGTCCTTACGAGGGATCTCCAGAAGCGGACTTTGACAGCCGTGACCGCATACTCGTTGATGTTATAGAGTCGGAAGATGGCGGTATTGCCCACCTCCGGTACCAGGTCGACAGCGAAGTAACTGGAGAAGGAACTGTAAAAGACACGCTGCTGGAACTGGTGGAAAGCGGAGAGCTGGATGCGACGATCGTACAGCAGCCGTTCTACTCTCCTGAATCGTTTGACCTGGACGGCGAGCATGTTGACGCTGGCTGGCAGGACGGGTTTTATGGCGTCGTGCAGATGGAGGGCATGTCCATCGATATGACCGAGTTTTCATACGGCGCCAGTCCCGGAAACCTTGAGCTGGCGCAGGACGATATCAACAGTGTTGAGCTGGAGGACGGCGAATACGTTGATTTTGAGGCGTCTGAGAAGTATACGTGCGGCGTTGCAAGAGATCAGAAAGAGCATCGTGAGGCCTGGACGGAACGGTACGGAGAATTTGACCGGTTTGATTCCGTGACGGAGCGTGGCGTGTACGCATCGCTTATCGAAGGATACGAGTTCGAAGGGTCGACGCTTGACCTCACACTGTACGAGGATGCACGAACCGCGTACATCGAACACCGTGGGGTGGCACCAGAACAACAGATCGATAACGTGACGTACCGGCCCAGCTAGTGCTGTGCGCGGTATCGTTCACGCTCCGCTTCCCAGTTCTCGTGAGACTCGTCACTGAACGATATGCGGGAGACCGCGCCCTTCGCCACGCGTGATGGTGCGTAGCTCATAGGGTCCACGGAGGTGTAGGTATGCTCAAGCCCGAAGTGGTGGGCGTGTTCATGAACCATCATGTTAGCGGCTGCCGCAGTGGAAGGTAATAGTGACACCAGTGATACGCCTCCGGGACGGGTTCTCCCACTCACCCCACGCACATTCTCGTACACCCGATTCACGCCATCCTCCCCGGTGAAGTTTGCCAGGTACCCGGTCATATCTCCTTCTTCGATATCTTCCGCCACTCCGTACTGTTCCGAAAGCTCCTCGATCGCGGTATAGACAGCATTTACGTCCCCATCGAATCCGATCCCTGTTCCCGTGATAACATCCCGGTAGGTCTCGACCGCGTCAGCTGCAGTATCCATATCCACATCCGCGGCTTCCGCATACGACTCCGGTGTCACGTTGATGTCGGTCCAGTACGCCGATACGTCCACACCCTCAAGCTCTTCCAGTGACATTTCAACCATGTCACAGAACCGGTCCGCATCATACGGCGTATCTGCTTCACCAAACTGGACGAAGACGTGGTGCAGATCGATCTGTTCGCCGTCCTCCACCTGTTCCATCAACCAGTCCGGCGCCCGGTACACACTCTCTTCGGGCATCACACCGTTTTTCTCCATCGCAGTACGGTTCGCAGCACTGTCAGCATCCATTCCCGCAACCCCTGCCGATGAGAGGACCACACCGCCACCCAGCAGTTTTTGTAAAAAACCGCGGCGCGTAGACTGAGAACCTTGATCGTGTGCACAGTACTGGCTTTCACCACATCCTTCCCCCATCACCACCACCCATTACTACTTAGTAGTAGACATATATAAATTTTTTGGTTGTGGGGCGCATATAATGGAGAAAACCTCAATTTTCCAAAATTTCTGGATCGAAATTTAGTTCCGCATAGGCCCAACCTATACTGCAGCACTGTTCAGTAGTTCCGGGCGAAGTATGCGATCTCCTCACCGTCCGCGCCACAGATGCTGCAGGGTGATTCGACGACCGGTGGCTTTAGCGGAACCATGACGATGTCCGCGGCCACATCATCCTTTATCTCGGCTTCACACCCTTCATTTCCACACCACGGCATGGTCACGTAGCCGCCGTGCTCCGTGATGATCTCTTTGGCTTCATCCGCGGATTCGGCTTCACGAACGTTCTCGTCCTGGAACTGTTTCTGCTGCTCCAGTAGCCGGTCCTGCATCGCATCAAGATCCTGTTGTACGTGGTCAACGACCTCATCCCGTTCGAACTGCTCAGTCTCCCCGGTATCTCGATGCACCCCTGTCAGGACGCCATCTTCTACCTCGTTCGGCCCAATCTCGATACGGATCGGAACCCCTTTCAGCTCCCACTCGTTGAACTTGTATCCGGGACCACGGTGCTCACGGTCATCCAGTTCCACGCGGAAACCGGCATCCTCCAGTTCGTCCGCAACCTCGTTCGCGTATCCAAGCACAGATTCCTCGGTATCATCCCGCCAGATAGGGACGATGACGACCTGTTTCGGTGCGACCGTTGGTGGCAGCACAAGTCCCTGGTCGTCACCGTGCGCCATGATCAAGCCGCCGATGAGGCGGGTGGTTATCCCCCAGGATGTCGTGTATGCATATCGTTCCTCCTCGTTCTCATCCATGTATGTGATGCCATATGCCTTGGAGAAGTTGGTTCCCAGGTTGTGGGATGTGCCGTTCTGGATGGATCTACCGTCCGGCATCAATGATTCCACGGTTGTCGTGATCTCCGCGCCGGGGAACTTGTCGTGCTCCGGTTTTCGTCCCTTCATAACGGAGATAGCGAGCGTGTTCTCGATCAGTTCACGGTACTGTTCCAGCCGCCGCATCGCCTCCTCCTGAGCCTCCTCGTTGTCCCGTTCCGCGGTGTGGCCTTCCTGCCACAGGAACTCACGGGTCCGCATGAACGGGGTGGTGTCCGTCACTTCCCAGCGCACCACGTTCGCCCACTGGTTGATACGGAACGGCAGGTCCCGGTAGCTACGGATCTTGTCTGCCATATACGGCGCGATAACGGATTCGCTGGTGGGACGGACCGCGATCTTCTCCTGAACATCCTCCGTGTCCGGTTCCTCGATCCATGCCAGTTCCGGCAGGAATCCTTCCAGCAGATCGGCTTCCTTCTCAAGATAACTCTCTGGGATGAACAGCGGGAAGTACATGTTTTTTACACCGTCAGCCGTTATCATCGCGTCGAACGTGTCACGGATGCGTTCCCAGACCGCCATGCCCCACGGCTCGATGATCATGCATCCGGCCACCGGCGCATAATCTGCCATACCTGATTTTCGGACCACCTGCGTATACCATTCGCTGATGTTTTCGTCCTTCGATACTGTTATCCCGAGTTGCTGTCCTGCCACCGTTCATCACCTGTTAGCCTGTAGATACGTCCGTATGCGTTGACTAGTCTCACACGTTTCTTTTAAGTGTTTTTGCCGGATCACGGCCCGAGCAGAATGCTGAATCCTACCAGATTCCGATAACAGTGATGCGGCCAGACCGCTTAATCCTCTTACTACGAGTCTTCACCGCCGTCCGTAAGGAGATGTACTTCCTGCAGTACGTCATCGAACGTATCTGTCTTCTCGTCATAGACGAATCCTGGGAGGTCGGTGTATTCGTGTTCTTTGGGTCGGTCATCGATCAGGAGGTCTGCCTCCGACAGGTTCTTGGGTTCGTCTTCTGGTTCACCGTGGACGATGACGATATCGTCTGCGTACCGGTCGGCACCGGATGCGGTGATCTTCTGTTTCTGCCAGCCGCGGTGGGAGGCCCGTGTCACGATCACGACCTCGTACCGTTCTGACAGGTTCTTCAGTCCGTTTTCTCTGAGGTAGTTCGGTGCGGCGGCATACATCCGTTCTATGTCGGAAGGTGATACGTCGTATGCGCGTTCCGTGTTCAGTTTTTCCACATGGTCCTCGATCCGGTACTCATTGCCGTTTTCCAGATACACCGCTTCGAACGTGTCCTTGAAGTCGTCGATATCGACGTTGATCTCATCGTAGAATCCCGCGGTGTCGAAGAGAACGTGGTCAAAGTCAACGGCTATTCTCATAAGATATACGTGTGTTGGTCAGCGATCCTTTAATTGTTTTCCGGTGTGGCAGGACGTTACTCCAGGTAGTCGATTACATCCTGGAGAACGAACCCGGTATTATCAAGGAAGTTCAACACTGTTTCCTCGTCGATATCTGTTCCATCGGTGTTTATGAGTAACGCGTTCCAGTCCATGGGATCTTCAGGCGGATCCGCTGGTTCCTGATCGACGGTTTCCGGGTCGTGTACCACGATGATATCATCCACGTACCGTTCCACCCCGGATGCACTGATCTTCCGTCGTTGCCATGCTGGATGCTGGGTGCGGGAGACCAGTACGACCTCGTCGATACCGTGTTCCTCCTTCAGATAGTTCAACGTTGCCGGCTCGTACAGGAACTCGGGCGCCTTGTTGAATACGCGGCGGATCTGGGCGGTGGAAACATCAACCCCTTGCGCCCGAAGATCGGATGCAACTGCTTCAGGAGAATACTCCGGATCAGCATATGAGTCCTGCGAGTAATCTCCGCGGACCGTCTGTTCGTAGGCGTCCCGGAATTCTATGGGTTCTGTGGGAAGCAGATCATAGAAGCTGTCCGTGTCAAAAAGGTTGTTGTCGAACGCTACGAGTAACGTATTAGCCATCTCATTGTCAACAGGTATTGGGGTCCAGGGAACGGTTTGACCGGGGTTACTGTTCCTGTCCCTGTCCGTCACCGAATATCTGTTCCTGGTCATGCGGGACGCCGCGGATGATGCGGTGACCGTCCACGATCATCGTGGGGACCGACGAGATGTCCAGTTCCCGCGCCTTCTTTAGACCCTCCTCTTTTTCGACATCGTATGCGATCATGATGACGTCGTCGTTCTCGTCTACGGTCTGCTCGAGAAGGTCAAGTGTTTCAAGGCACTCGTCGCTCCCATCCGCGTAAAAGAACTCTATCAGGTGCATTTGTCTGGTTCCAGTATTGGCCTAAGAGTCTTAAATAGATATCTGCTATCCCCTTCAGACGGTTTCATTGAACTTGTCACTAGTATTCAAAAAAGTTGTACCACTTGCGGTGAGCGGATAAAGATTATAAGCCCTCCTGCATAAAAAGGATAGCGTATGTCCGACAGTGACAGTTCAGATACTACCGGGTTCGCCGACCAAGTTGTGAACACGTGGACCCGACCAAAGTTGATGTTCCTTCTGGGACTGCTGTTCGGAAGCATCCTGGTTGGCACACTTGCGGTTTCACCACCTGCAGCGCTTGAACCTGCGGCACCGAAAGAGATAGGTGCTGCAGCGCTTGATCACTACCAGGATCGGGCCCCGACCGGCATCACCTACGAACTTGTCAACGTCCGCTCCCACGACTCCGGCCTCTACCGGGTAACACTTAGGGTAGAGAGCGGTACACACTCAACTGAAGAAACGGTGTACGTGACCGAGAACGGGAAATGGGTGTTCGAACAGTCACCGTCACAGATGCAGCCCCGGATAACCGGGTGATACCGTACCTCAGTCCGCGTACACGTTCTGTTCTCCTGCCTGTGTCAAATCCTCATCGTCCAGGTACGGCGTGAGCAGTGGCGTGTTCTTGTGGAGCTGGAACCGGTCCGGATCGTATTCTTCCCAGCCATCGTGACCGAGTACCTGGATCGGGCCGTCAACCGCTGTTAGATTATCCTCGTCGATGTACTGTGGTTTCCGGGCCTCATCCTTTACCGTCTGGAGTTGCTCTTTGCTCTCCCGTCCGAGAGCCAGTGCATGAGTGATATATCCGAATTCAGTATCAAGCCGGTCATCATCTCCTTCCCGCGCAAACTCTGGCCAGGAAAAGTTTCCACCTGTGACGCTTTCGTAGGTCTCCCATCCATGCTCATCATAATTCACGTACCGTGCCATCACGTTCACGTCCTGTCCTGCATCATGGACCAGTGTCTCAGTTTCCAGTCTCCCCCCGTCAACCGTGTCTCGTTCACCGATCATTTCTGCCACGTACTGTCGCTCCTCGTTGTGACCTACTTCGTACAGACGGGCCGTATACGATATACCGGTCGATGTCCCTTCGCTCTCATAGGCAAGCGTTCCTCGTTCGTTCACAAGTTTTCGTGGATCAACAAAATCTTCAGATGCCTGCACATCGTCCAGATCGCGTAGCATTATCACCGTTCCTCCTGTACGGCCTCTGAACGCTGAACTTAATAACTATTTTGCACGGTACAGCAATGACCCATAGCTTTTAGACGTTCGTCTCGCAGACCGTTGTAGCATGAAGATCGCGATCGTGTCCGACACCCATTTCGGCTATGGCTGGGAATCGGAGCGTTCCAATGATTCTTTTGATAATGCACGGGAGGCATTCCGACGGACCGTTGACGCGGACCTGGTGATCCTTCCAGGCGATATCTACGATCACAAGGTGCCGAAACAGGAAGTGCTGGGTCGTTCCATCGACTGCTTCAACGAATACCGTGACGGCGCCTGCAACCTCGTGTTTGCGGAGGAAAGCGATGTCGAATACGAGTTCACGGGAACGCCCCTCGTCGCTATCCACGGCACGCATGAACGCCGGAGCCGCGGCTTCATGAACCCGATCGAGCTCCTTGACAAGATGGGGTATCTGCTCCATCTGCACAATGAGAAGGCCGTGTTCGAACACGCGGAGACCGGGGAGAAGGTTGCGGTGCACGGCATGAGCGGGGTGCCGGAACGGTACGCACCCGGCGTCCTGGAAAAATACGATCCACAGCCCGTGGACGATGCGTACAACATCTTCATGTTTCACCAGAGCGTGGAGAAGTTCGTGTACACGTCAAAGGATCACGCCGCACTGACGCTGGAACATCTCCCGGACGGGTTCGATCTGCTGGTTGACGGTCACATCCACTGGTATGACCTGTCGAACATCGGGAAGGACAAACCGCTTATCCTTCCAGGGAGCACGATCAGCACACAGATGCGGAAGATCGAGGCGGAGAAGCCGAAAGGATACGTGACCGTGGACACGGAAACCGGTGACGTAACGTTTCACGAACTTGAGACGCCTCGCGACCAGTACTATGAGGAGATCGTGGTGGACGACATGTCAAGCTCAGAGATCATGCAGGTCGTGGACCAGACCATGGAGAAGATACTGGATAACGACACGGTGAAGCGGCCGCTGGTCAGGATAGTCCTGTCAGGGAAGACGGATGCCACCGTCAAACTGGCTGATATCCGGAAACAGTACCGGGACGACGTGGTCCTGTCCGTCTCCAAGACGTTCAAGACCTCATCACAAACTGCTTCACCGGACACGTTCAAGGAAAGTACAAAGAGCGTGGCGGAACGCGGGAAAGACCTGCTTCAGAGCAAGGTTGACGGTGACGGAATGCACGTGGAGAACCTGTTCGAACTCCTGGCCGAGGAACAGCTGGATGCAGCTGTTGACTTCGTGGAAGACCTGGAACTACCGGCGGACGAACCGGACGATGCCACGGAAGCAACAAAAGATACTGAGACCGTGCAGACAGATGCCGACTCAGCGGACACCGGCCCGTCGACGGAAGTGGATCAGGAAACCGCGGAAACCATGCAGACCGTTGACACAGTGTATGGCACCGACGAAGCTGATGACAGCGAAGAATCAGACAGCCAGTTAATCAATTCCGGCGATAGGACCCTGTCTGATTTCTCCTGACCCTTTTTTACGGTGCAGTAGCCGATACGTATTAAAGGATAGTATACGAACGCCGCCGTGGGAGGAGCCATGAACCCTGTAGAACACAGCCTTGAACGCATCCACGACTATTTCCGCGATGCCGGGTTCGAAGAGTATGTCAGTGTGTTGGAAGAACAGGGCGTTGACGACGTGACCGTGTACGCGAAAGAAATACACACTCCGACCACACCGATGCTTGTGAACGCTCCACCGATGAATAGGGTAAGCTGGCGTCTCGGTGTAGAGGCAGCCGACGCTGACCGTGGAACACGCCTATACACACAGCGGACCGGCGAACCCTACACCGTGGATCTGGATGGGAACTTCCTGTCCGAAGAAGACAAAACACTATCTATGGAGACCGCTGAAACAACGACAGAAACGATGCAGTACTGGGAAACATACCTCTCAGACCGCGGTTTCTCTGTCGAATGTGACCTGCGCGACCATCCACAGGGAGACATCGACCCGTCCGATTACACGGCGTAACACGCTTCACCGGCATAACGGCCGATCAGCATCAGTAACTCTACCCCCCAAATTTATAACTTACTACTTGTACATGACCACGTTGGGAGGGGAGGGTGTATTGGGGACGGATTTTGATGAATCAACGATCACGATCGTCAGGCATTACAATGAGCATCCAGAACAGTACAGCGATGTTGATATAGAGATCGTTTCCGAGTACATTTCCAATGGCCAGGACGAATTGGCAGTGCAGTACCTTGCTCAGAAGCGTAACGATACCGGTGTTCCTGTGTCCTCCTGCAGTTTACCGGATCTCGTAGAGCTATCACAAGAATATCGAGAGGATGACGGGAGCAAATTACCTTCACGTCGCCAATTTCTCAAAACCGCGGGAAGATTCGGTGCCGGGATATTTATTGCAGATTCCGCAGCCAATATCGGTGGACAGGTATGGTACGATCAGAGTCGGTTCCATCACCCGCCAGGAGATATCGGTAACCTTCAGCTTATACAGAAGGTTTTAGATGGACAACCGGTGTCCATCGACATCCATAACCTATATCTCGATGAAACAGCGGAGAACCAAGAATCATCCTATGGACGGGAGGTTGCAGCATCAGTCGAAACCGTCCAGTCCGATCTCGTGGACGTGTCTGTACGCGCCCAGTACAGCACGTCATCTCCCACCACAGAAGAGTGGAAGACGGTAACTGACGGCATCTCTCCTGATCAGGTGGCTCTGGATGACGCGGAATCAATATTTTCATTCATCCTCGCGTTTCATACGTACCGGGAGAACACCGATGCAGATGTCACCGCCGTCATCAGCGATTTTAAGGGAAACCATTCAGGGGTGAGCGGAGGTATTGGAACCGTATTAATCGAACGCAATAATGCCGATCGAGATGCTGACATTATAAATCATGAGATCGGTCACGAACTTGGACTTCCCCACACACTCTTCTCATTTGATGTCATGAGCTATTCGGTACTGGCTCACAACGCATCACATCTGACAACAGTACCTTACTCTCCGGAATCACAGTTTAACTGGGATCAAATCAGGGACAATCTGGATCAAGCGTGACGGCACTATATACCCGGCGCATTGGCGGGTTCCAAACCTTTACCGTGAACAGAGCAGCTGATCGACAAGTGATTTAAGGTTCTTACTCGTTCTGTACGACACGATGATCTCCCGCGTCTACCTGAAGAACTGGAAGTCACATCATGAGACCGAGCTCACGTTCTCGGAGGGTGTGAACGTGCTTGTCGGGGAGATGGGGTCCGGAAAGTCGTCCGTGGTGGAAGGCATTCTGTTCGCGCTGTACGGGACGACCCCGGCGCTGCAGTCGCGGAAAGTGACGCTGGATAAGCTGGTGCGTCGTACACCGTCACGGGCGAACGAGTGCATAGTAGAGGCTGATTTTGAGAGTGACGGGGAAACGTACACGGTACGTCGGGAGATCGTGCGGGACGGCGAAAATGCGAAGACGGATACCTCCGAGCTGCGGAAGGGTGGGGTTGACGGTGAACTGGTGGAAGCTCCGCAGACAAGTGCCGTGACGGAGAAACTGGAGAATCTGCTGGGCGTCGACTACGAACTGTTCTCCCGTTCAATCTACGCGGAGCAGAACCAGCTGGATTATTTCTTGACGTTGCGGAGTGGGGAGCGGAAGAAAAAGGTTGACGAACTGCTGGAACTGGACCGGTTTGAGACCGCACGGAAAACACTGGTCAGTGTGATCAACCGTCTGGAGGACCGCCGGAAAAACAGGGAGGACGACCTGGAACGGATGCAGGACGATATCGATACGGATGCGATCCAAGGGCTGGAAGAGAAACTGGAAGCCGGGAAAGAAGAGCTGGAGGAGCTGCAGGAGACGAAGGACGAGCTCGATGAACAGTACGAGCAGGTAACGGAGCGGTTCGAGGCAGTGATCGAGAAGAAGGTGATGTTCATCGAGTGCTAAGATAGGCGGTCGTAGTTGAGTACCAGGATATAGAATCTGCGAGAACAGAGCGC
>JALDAF010000057.1 GCA_022729315.1 Candidatus Nanohalalkaliarchaeum halalkaliphilum
AGGGATACACGATAACCAGTACTATGTATGATATCGCGCCCAGAACTGCTGAGATAGCGAAGAAGTCCACTGCCCGCTGTATCCATTGGTTGTAGTTCGATAGCTTCAACCTGTGTTCGAGGAATCCTCTGTCCTCCCATGCCCAGAGGACTGCAAGTATGGGGACTGCCATCAGTCCAGTGTATTTCGAGGAGAACGAAAATCCAGCGAGTACACCAACGAGGCCTAACCGTTTCAGGTCCGGCCAGTCCTTGGTTTTCAGGAGGACGTATGCGGCAAGAGGGATGGTGAAGAACATAACCGTGTCCTCCCGTGCGTACCGGCCGAACTCCACCATTGTCGGGAGCAGTGCGTAGAACACTGCGGCTGCGATACCTTCCCTCCGGCCAAATATTTCGGTCCCGAGGAAGAATACGATGATCACGGTAAACGCTGTGATGACGGCGGCACCGACCCGTGAGTAGTACATCTTCTCACGGTAATCTTCTGCATCACCTGCGATCTGCCATAGCCCGTAATAATAATACGCGAGCGCAGGTTTCTCTGTCATGAATGCTGGCAGGTCTTCCTCTCCTGATCGCCATACATCCGCGGTCGGATCAAATTCTCCGACGCGGTCCGCACCGACCGTGAAGATCGAGTACTCATCCTGTTTGATGGCAGGGGTGTCGATGTCTGGGAGTCGGACGAATAACGCCAAAGCGAACAGGACGATCAGAACTAACGCGAGACGTTTATCGATCGTATTTCCTTCCCCCATGTCTTCTAAAGACGCATTTCAGCTTATTAAATGAGGGTGTGGATCCAACCGGGTATTTGCAGTCAGTTGTGTTCCACGGAATTCATGTATTCGCGCATATAAACTACGGCCACGTGATGCCGTCAGTGTTCTCGTCCGGCAGGTCGTGGTCCATCCTCCGGCCTTCCAGGAGGAGTGGCTGGTTCATGGTGCGGATGTGTTCGAGGGTGATGTCGTTGAACTCGTCCCAGTCCGTAACGAGTAATGCGGCGTCCGCATCGGACAATGTGTCTTCGAACCCGTCGTGGTACGTTATATCCGGATGTAGTTCGCGCATATTGTCCTCTGCCGCGGGGTCGTAGGCGTGGACGTCGGCACCCTTGGTCTTGAGTGCATCGATGATGTTTATCGCCGGGGATTTGCGGATGTCGTCCGTCCCCGGTTTGAACGCGAGGCCGAGTACCGCGATCTTCTTGCCCTGTACGTCCATCCTGTCCGTGAGCTGGTCGACCAGCTTCGTCTTCTGTTTCACGTTCACATCGATCGTTTGCCGCAACAGTGCGGGTTCCACGCCCTGCTCCTCGGCAAAGTGGATGAGTGCTCGCACGTCCTTCGGGAAGCATGAGCCGCCGAAGCCGGCGCCCGAGTCGAGGAAGCTGCGGTCGATGCGGTGGTCGAGGCCGACACCGTCCGCCACCTCGTACACGTCGATGTCCAGTTCCTTGCAGATGTTGCCGATCTCGTTGATGAAACTGATCTTCGTGGCCAGCAGCGCGTTCGACGCGTACTTGATGAGTTCCGCTGCGCGGAGCGATGTGCGCAGGATTGGCGCATCGCCAAAGGCGCTGCTTCGATGACCATCACTGTCGTGAAGCTCATCGGGAGCATCAAAGCCATTATAGACCTGTTCGAGCGTGTCCCCGGACCTGTCGTCCAGTTCACCGATCACGATCCGGTCCGGTTCCAGGAAGTCGTGGAGCGCGGTCCCCTCTCGTAAAAATTCTGGGTTCATGCAGACGCCGAAGTCGGCGCCCGCGGTCTTGCCCGATTCCTGTTCCAGTATGGGGAGTATCTCGGTCTCCGTCGTTGTTGGCACAACGGTGCTCTTGACCACGAACACATGATAATCGTCCTTTTCCTTCAATCCTTCTGCTGCGTCGCGGGTGGCCTGTTTGATGATGTCCAGGTTGATGCTGCCGTCGTCCCGCATCGGGGTGCCGACCGCGAGGAACGTGATATCGGTATTCTTGACCGCGTTCGTCGTATCGGTTGTAGCAGTTAATGTTCCTTGAGAAACGACCTGTTCCAGGAGTTCGGGGAGGCCGTCTTCGAATATCGGGCAGTCTCCTTGGTTGATTGCGTTCACTTTGTCCTCGTCGATGTCGACGCATGTCACGTCGTGGCCCTTTGAGGCAAGGCCGGCTCCCGCGGGGAGGCCGACATAGCCGGTGCCGATGATGGATACGCGCATAGCTGCCTGTTACGGGCGCATTTATAAAAAACTCCCTGTGAATACCGCAGATACTATGAAAGGATTGATCCCTGCTGCTGGCCGGGGCACGCGGATGCGGCCGTTCACGAAGGCGTACCCGAAGGAGCTTCTTCCGGTGGGGGAGAAGGCGGTGATCGAGCACGCGATCCATGATATGCGGGAGGCTGGCATCACCGATATCTGCGTGGTTGTCGGGCACAAGCAGCACGCGATCCTGGACTATCTCGGGTCCGGGAAGGATCTGGGTGTGCAGATCACATACGTGGTGCAGGATGACCGGAACGGGTTGGCCGGGGCGGTGAAGGCCGGTGAGAACCATATCGACGGTGAGCGTTTCGCGGTGGTACTGGGCGATAACTATGTTGATGATAAACGGGCGTTGAAGGAGCTGGTGGCGTTCCACCGGGAGCGTGACATGGATGCGACGATCGGTGCGTTCCGGCCGGAGGACGTGACCTCGTACGGGATCATCGATCCTGGAGAAGGCAACCTGGTGAAGGGACTGGTGGAGAAGCCCAGTCCGGAGGAGGCGCCGTCAAACCTGGGGATCTCCGGGATGTACGTGTTCAACCCCGTTATTTTCGAGGCGATCGAACAGATCGGGAAAGGGAAGGGCGACGAGTACCAGTTGACGGATGCGATCGACCGGTTGCGGGAGGACGGGTACCGCGTCGGGTATGAGGAGATCCGTGGCTCCCGGATCGATGTGGGGACGCCGGAGCGGCTGCGTGAGGCGAACCGGGAGTTCGCATTACGAGACTGAAGTGGTAGATGAATGAGCAAGATGAGCTTTCAAAAGAGTACTGTATTGTTCCTGAGGGGCGGGTAGTGTAGTTATTTATTGTCTTATTCAAAAGTGTATGATAGGCATTGCTATGAACATCTTACTGGTCATTGGACGCTTACCGAGTCACACTGTGGAGGGTACGCGGAAATCCGTAGTATTGTTGGCGAACGAGTTATCGTCACGGGGCCATCATGTTTCTATCGTAACGCGGGAGATGTATCGTGACTACGACCTTCCACCGATCCTTAGCGATACTGTTCATGTTCATTACATCCCGATGTCGAAGCTTTCTGTGTTGTCTGCACGGAGATTCGTGAAAGAACAGGATCCAGATGTGATTAATGTGCATACGGCGTCAAACAGGATGGCATTGTTTTGGCACATTGTTGGAGGAAAGAAAACGGTAGTCACGTATCCGACCTACCAATCCTGGAGCAGGTGGCAGCACGGTATACAGCGACTTGTAACGAAGACGGTTGTAACCTCCTCTGTTCAGGAACGGGTTGCCGGGGAAAGTATCGTCACACCGTACGGGATTGATACGTCAACATACACTGATCAGAACGCGGTCAACCCTGACCCGCCGTCACTGTTCTATCTTGGAACACCAAATGCGAGGAAGGGATTTGATCAAGCGTGTAACGTACTATCAAACTACGAAAACGAGTTTGAATTTCGCGTTGCGGTATCAGATGACCGGTGGAATGCAGATACAGCTCGGGAAACGCTTTTGAAACACGAGATCATGGATCGAACAGAACTCACCACCGAGATCATTGATGATGTACCGGCATACATGAATCAGAGCGATATTCTACTGAATCTTCTTGAATCTGCAAGGAACCGAACCTGTCCGCCGATACTGACGCTGGAGGCGATGAGCTGTGGGCGGGTGCCGATCTGTACGGATATCCCGGAGTTCCGGAACGTGATCGACGATGGGGTGAACGGGTTTTTAGTGGATAATACGGATTACGAGGGGATCGCGGAGAAAATCCGGTGGCTGCGGGAGCATCCGGAGGAGGCGCGGGCGATGGGGCAGCGGGCGCGGAACAGGATCCTGGAGACGCACAGCGTGGACGTGTCCGCGGACGCGTTCGTGGATGCGTACCAAGAGCTCGTGGAGTAGGCGCCTGTCCCTCTATCGCGTGTTTCGCCCGGTGACAAGTGGACGCAGGTGGTTCCGGACAGTGTCTTTCGCGGTTTCCAGGTCCTCGTTCTCCACGTCGATCAGGCCGTACTGCTCCGTGCGTTCGTTGATACGATTTTTGATGCGGGTTACTGATGCGGGGGCGAGTTCGCAGTCGCGGTCCTGCAGTGTGTCGTTGGAGACCGTGATGTGGAACGGGAGGTCCGGGTCCGGGAACAGGAGCCGGGTGAGCCGTTCCCAGAACGGGGGTGCCCCCATGAAAAAGGTGAGGTCCCACGTGTACCGGTCCGTGACGACCCAGTGACCGCGCTGGCGGTGTGTGAAGATGGCGAGGTGTGTGATCACGCTGTTGAGTATCCGGTATATCATGGCCATCGGACCCGTAGTACCGGGGGAGGTGACCTTTTCATCGTATGTTTCCCCGACGGTCCCGTCTCCTTCCTCGGTCCGTCTGGTGATCAGCCATTTCCGTGCGCGGTTCGCCCAGGTGAACGGCGGGTACTGTTTGAACACGCCGCCGTTCAGCAGGACTGCGTCCTGCCCGTGGCGTTCCAGTTCCTCCACCGCAAAGCGGGATAGCGTTGATTTCCCGCTCTTGTCCACGCCCATGAACGCGATGAGCGGCGCCGTCCTGAACGGGTTGAGTGTGTGAAGCAGGCTCCATACGCCGTACTTGTTCCCGGCGCGGTAGATTAGGGACAGGAGTACATCGATCGACTGCTGCGGGTGGCGGAGGAGAAACGTCAGCATGAGCCGGTTCCGGTGCTGGAGGATACGGTCGTACTCCTTCCGGCGCGTCCATTCCAGGAACCTGGCCCCCTGTTCCTCTCCGTAGAACTCTTTGAACACCGTCTCGACCTCCGGATCATCTGCAAGGGGCGGTAACACGTCCGTATACTTCCGGAAGGCTCCGTGGTAGAACACGGAATGGGTGAAGAGTTCGAGGAAATAGTATGGTTCCGGTGTGATGTAGAGGTCGCCGTGTCGTTCCCGGTTGTCCAGTATCGTGTCCGCGGGAAGCATGTATGCGCCGCAGAATCCGATGCCGCGCCACTGGAAGTCGAGTTTGAGGATGAAGTCCTCGCCGACAGCGCGCACCAGGAACGGATGTGTCGTGTCCACGATGCGGCCTGTCTCCATACAGTGTGGGTGGTCCTCGACGATCTTCCGGAGCGTGGGGAAGTCCGATTCATCCACCATGATGTCGACCTCCTCATTCTCTGATTCGGACTCCAGCCCCTCCCAGTTCCGGAGCACGCAGTACCGTACATCCGCTTCCTCGAGACGGGTGAAGAAATCGTTGACGAACTCCTGTTTCGTGATCATCGGTGCTCACTCCGTGTCGTGCGGGGACGGTGTCCGGCTGTGCACATTGTGGTAGTTCCAGCTTTATACGGTGAGCGGTTTTTATATGAAGCGGCGGATGATGTCCTCGATCCAGTCCACCTCTATCCCTGTCCGCCGCTTGATCGTGCGGAGGATGACCAGGTCGTCCTCGTCGATCGTTCTGAACACGAGGAGGAACACGCCGTAGAGTCCTGAGAACAGTGCGAGCGCGATCGGGAAGAACCATGTGGGTGAGTGGGTTTCCGGGAACATGACGGTTGCCACGGTGTATACGATCAGCATCGCGAGGATGCCCGCGGCCCACGCCTTGAACACGGAGAACCGGAACGGCTGGACATGGACGATGCGGTGGAGCAGGTACAGCTTGAGGAGGATAACGATGATGAACGCCGTGGTGGATGCCATCGCCGCTCCCATCACGCCGTAGACGGGGATGAGCAGGTAGTTCAGCACGCCGTTCGATACACCCAGCACGATCGACACCAGCATCACCAGCTTTGTTCTGCTCATCGACTGGTATATCTTTTCTACTGGACCGAGGATCGCGTTCAACAGGAACCCGAACGCCAGCACCCGGAGCACGTTGTCCACCGCGTAGTACTCCGCCCCGAACACGATGAGCGCGGTCCGCGGGAATACGAACAGGATGAGGAATATCGGGATGGTGACGATCGACACCCATTTCACGGTGGACCGGTACAGTCCCGCCATCTCCTCCCGCTGTCCCTCACCGATCAGGCGTGACGCGTTGGACAGGAAGATGCCGGCGAACATACCGGATCCGATCCCGAGTAGAACCGCGAACGGGTACGCCGCATTGTACAGGCCGACCTGTGCGGAATCGAGGAAGTACTGCAGCATGAACGTATCGATCTTCCCCGTGATGATGCCGAACAGTCCCGCGGCGAGCAACGGCCAGGAGTGCTGGAACAGTTCACTATAGTTATAGGTCGCCGGTTTCGATGGTGACACGATGCCGGGAAACACCTTGTTCGCGAAGTATAATGCGAAGATCACGGACGTTGCGAATGCGAATATGTACGCGAACGCGGCACCGAGGTACCCGTATCCTATGTATACCAGGCCTGCGGTCATCGCGACCTTGAACCCGTTCACCCAGATCCTGTCCACGTATACGGTGTACTGCATCCGTTCGAACGCGTCAGTTACTGATAGGAGGATAGTCCCGTATATGCGGAATGGCAGGAGGATCGCGGTCAATCGGAACGGGAGGATGAGACGGGGTTCGTTGAATACGGCGGTAGCGAGCCAGGGTGCCAGAATGAACAGTGCAGCACCCATCACGAGGGAGGTTGCCGTCACCATCGTGAGGCCGGCTCGTACCGTTCCCCGTGCAGCTGCCGTGTCTCCTTTCCCCCGGTATTCCGCCACGTATTTCTGGACGCCGTTCTGCATCCCGATAAGGGTCAGCGTTGTCATCGATGTGAACACCGCCATCATGACGGCGATAACCCCGTATTCTTCGGGTCCGAGGTACCGTCCGACGATGACGCGGTACAACAGTCCAAGTACTTTGGAGGCGATGATGCCAAAGAATATGATCGTCCCGCCTTTGAATACGGATCGCAGTGCCCGTTTTCGCTCGTCGTTCATGG
>JALDAF010000069.1 GCA_022729315.1 Candidatus Nanohalalkaliarchaeum halalkaliphilum
GCTTGCCGACGCCGGTGACCTCGGAGATCTCGTCCAGTGTCCGTGGCGATCCCTTTTCGCGGGCGATGATGTAGATCATCGCTGCCAGCATTTCACTCATGTCTCTGCCGCGCATAAGTCCCTTGTCTTTGGCGTCCTCAATCAGTTCCGTTGCTTCCTTGTGGACTTCCTGCGACAGTTCCAGATCTGAGATGATCCGGTTCAGCTCGGATAGTTCGAAGGTTGACTTGTCAGATGGCCGCTGCTGCCACTTCTCGATACCAGAGTAAGAGTACGATCCGCTGCTGCGGGTACCGGTGCTCCCGGTACTGAAATCGTCCTCCTGGCTGCTTCCTTCAGACGCATCGAACGTGTGTCCACAGTCATTGCAGGTTTTCCCGCTTGCCGTGGTCTCGATGTTGCTGGAGCCGCAGCTCGGACAGACAACGACATCCTCATCAACTGCACCAAAGTCCTGTTCTGCGAAGACGTCAACCATAGTATGAATACCCTCCGTTTCGAAACGAGCGATTTAATAGTGTTTCGCTTAACCTTTTTAAGTGTTTCGCCAACCCCGCCACTCCGAATGGCTGTGCATTTGTTACTACACAGTGCATACATATTATTGTCACTCGGTGTTTATAAATTTATGGGTATTGGGGAAGGTGATCGGGCCGTATTCGGTTCTTTGGTACTCGTGTGGCCTGCAGCACACAAATACTTATATATGCTACCGAATAGTAGTTACACATTACGTAGTTGTTGTGGAGAAACCAGACGAAACCCAAAAGTATTTATAAAAATGTGAGTTGAATGGAGGTGTTACGATGAACTGTGCTGGCGATGCGGATCATGATGTAGGCTTCTCAGGAGTCGCTGGTGCAGCTTTTGTCCTGTTTGTTATTCTACTGATTATTGGATAGTGGAGACCGCCTATCCGATGCGGTAGGAAGGTCTCCTGCAACGGTCCATTATCAAGCAGCGTTCGCTGCGTTCAATGTGATACCACATGATGACACCACAACACCTCAACCGGGATGAACACCCTGAAACAAGTAGAAACCACTGTATCGATACAGATGTGACTGGAGGAATTCGACGATCCAGTATGAGCTGCTGGGCGGAGGGACGATAATATGAGCTGGAACAACGCACGAGAACGATTTGCAGATTATGCCAGGGGAAACTTTATCGATCAGGATCCGACAGCGATGGGTGTAGAGGATGAGATCGCTCACCTGAACGAGGAGGACTTCAGGTCACTCACGAAGGATGAATACCAGTCTGCACTCAGGGCACTGGGGACGCACGAGCACATCGACCTGGATTATGAAGAGGATTCTCCCTGGGGTAACGTACCGGTTGCTGCGTACGTGCGAGAGGAATTTTTCGATCAGCACCTTTCAGACCTCAAGGACTTCTATCCCAACGAACGATGCAAGGGGAACGGGTATGATGACGTGGTTGCCGAGATATCGTTTGATCTCTCCAACGAATTTGAGAAGGCGACCGGTGTCAATCTCAGTCTCACCGCCGCTCATAACGAACGCGAACTTATCGATGAACTGCAGAACGGATCTATCCCGGAAGGCAGTGGACTGTACAGGGTCGGACATGTACCTGGATTCATGAACCTGATCGCCGACGACTTTTTCGACCGGAAACAGTTTGAATCAGGAGACTATCCATCGAAAGAGGAGTCTCTCGATTATATGACGCAGAAACGGCGGTACATCGACCACCTCAAATCCCACGGCTTGAACGTCATGTCGATCGGCGGAACGGACTCCATCCAGCTGACGATGCGTCCATTGATGGAGGAGGGTTCAGACGAATCGAATCCGGCACTCGCTGAAACGTACGGGGAAGGATACACGCGGGCAGATATGGCGGCTGATGACATGTTCCGTGACTTCTTCGGCGGCGGCTCCCGTACCAGCATCTCCGCCCTCTCGCCCATTCTTTATGCGCCGTTCATGAGCTCACCAGTATTCGATGACGATGGAGAGCTTCGGGAGCACATGGGCCGCGAATGGGCGTATGAGGAAGGTCTCAGTGACTCAAACTATGTTGATACAGACGGTACCCGGAAATGGGGGTATATCCCGGAGATGGCGGATGTTGAAGGCGTTGAGGACACGCTCGATGTTTTCGCAGATAAGATCTTTCAGTTCTCGGCAGGTGTCGAAGCAGGATCATCGTACATCACGGTGGTGGACGACAGTGAGGAACAGACATTGTACGACGCCTACCATGAAGATCACCCGCAGATCGAGGAAGATACCTCTGTCAACGTGCGTGTTGGCCACGACGACTACGGGCAGATCAACTTCAAGGACTTCGTAGAAGAACGGAGATTCGAGGGGATCGTCTCACTCCCGGGTACGGAGGAAGATGAGGACGGTGACGAAGTCGTGGTCGAGGTCGACTACACCGATCTGGATGACGATGCGTTCTATGACACTGTTTGGGATCATTTCGAGGCACACAGTTCCGGTGTCTGGCCGAATTACCGGCCGCGGTTCAAGGCCGGTGCCTTCGAAAGCAGGGACTACGGAAACAGTCCACGTATCCGTGAAGCCATCGACACACAGGCTGCTGTCTTCCTCAAGTGGGAGGAGATCCAGGAGTACGCGGACGAGGAACTCGACATGTGGGAGGGATATGCGGATGTCGTCCGCGACGGAGTGGCGGAAGAAGGTCTGGACTACGTCCTCCCCTCCGGTGATACGGTCGAAGCGGCATGGCGTGGAAATGGTCGAGAACAGGGACTGCTCGACATCCTTACTGAAGGCGTTGCAGAGGCCTCATACCACAACGGTGATGTAACGGAAGCACAGCGTCAACAGTACGCTGACGGCTACCGCCAGACCATGGAGAACTACCTGGATGACGGGACGTACTCTGAGGTCTTTGCCCGGAATCTTGCGGAAGGCGGACTGGAACACGCGATGGAAGAAACACGCACCGATTCCAGGGTACACGAGACAACCCCTGTCCAACACACATAAATACACGGCAGCAAAATGGATTGGAGAGGATAAACTGTGGACACCCTACAGCTTGCCAGGGAACTCATCTCGTACGACACCACCTCGCCGGTGACGGAGGAAGACGTGTTCGACTTCCTGAAAGGTATCCTTGAGATGCAGGGGGTCACGGCCGAACTCCATGACGTGAACGGGGTGAAAAACCTGACAGCAACCACGGGGAACGGCGGGACACATATCTGCCTCAACGGACACGTTGACGTTGTAGATGCGGGGAACGGCTGGAAACGGACAGAACCGTTTGAACCAGTGGTCGAGGAGGGTAAACTGTACGGACGTGGCGCCGCTGATATGAAAGGCGGGCTTGCCGCGGAGATCATGGCGTTCCTTGACCTGCACAACGACCCGGACTTCGATGGTGCCGCCACACTGATGGTGGTGGGCGACGAAGAGATCGGCGGATATAACGGGACAAAAGCACTACTTGAAATGTTTCCGCGGTTCGATTACGCGATCGTCGGTGAGCCCACGGATTGTGACATCCAGGTCGGTGTCCGCGGGGTCTGCTGGGCAGACATATTCTTGAGAGGACGGAGCGTGCACGCATCACGACCCCACCTGGTGGACAACGTGGTCGATAACCTGCCGGAGGTACTTGAGGCACTCCGAACACTGGAATTGACGTATGACCCCCACCCGGAGCTTCCGGAACCAACGGCTCCGGTCACCATCGTGGAAACGGACGGACCACAGAACTCGGTCCCGGGGCAGGTCCGAATCGGCCTCGATATCCGATATCTCCCGGGTCAGTCCCTGGAACAGGTTGAGGAGGACATCCGGAATGCGCTTGCGCCACTCGATGTAGACTACGAACTCACCCTGACGGATCACGGCGCAGCATTCATGCTTGAGGACGACGAGTTCTGCGAGATCGCAACCTCGACGGTAGCAGAGATCACGGGCCGTACGCCCCGACACATCACGGACGGCGGCTCTTCGGACGGAAGATTTTTTGCAGCGGACGGTACACCGTTCATCGAGCTGGGGCCGGACCAGGAACCCGGACACCAGGCCGATGAATGGTGCCGCGTCGAACACCTCGAACAGCTCCGGGAAACCTACCGAAAGATCGCGAAACGATTGGCTAAATAACTGACTGTATGAAGGAAGAACAATAACTTCAACGTGGTACGACGGGAAACATACCGCCGCCA
>JALDAF010000004.1 GCA_022729315.1 Candidatus Nanohalalkaliarchaeum halalkaliphilum
ATCAATCAAACGTAACTCATCAACTGCTTTCTTCTCCTTAAAGTACTGCGGTGGTCGAGTATCCGGATGGTCTGTCTCCATATCCTCCACGAAGGCACGTGCTCCGGACACGTTCTCATACGGATGCTCCTCAAACTCTCCTAGCAGATATTCTTCATCTACGATCAGGTGACGATAATACTTTCCCGCCGTCATACGGCTGTTTCTAGCACGAAATTTTATACCGTCTTCGTTCCAACCAATGGAATATCTAAGACCGTGATGCTGGAGTTCAGAAAAAGATTTTTATCCGAACAGCATCAGCTGTTATACAGAGGGACGCGCATGGAACAACCCGACGATGCTGGATCAGATGACACATTCTATCAAACGGTTATCCGGTTTGCCGAAGATGTGGTCGTTGAAGGGGGAATGCGCACAGATCCCGACGATGTATACGATATGGCGGGGCCGACACCTCCTCGCTGGGAGGCAGACTATAACGGCCTCCACATCACGTTACATCATGGGGCCCTGGGAAAACACGAACCAAAGCCCTATGGCCTGGATCATGCGTCCCAGAAACACGGTCGGAAAACTGTATGTATCCGGCCGGAAGATCAACTACTGGACGGTATAGTCCTCTCATACTGCCAGACGGTGTACGGTGAACTGGACTCGATCGACGTGAAAAAGAAAGAAAACGACCTGCTCCGCATGGAATTACAGGAGTATGCCGAGGCATACCGCTAACAAGTTATCGCTCCAAAAGCATCGCGATACCGCCACCGCCACCGACGCACATGCCGACGACGCCGTAGTCCGCGTTCTCATCCTGCATGGTGTGGGCCAGTGTCGTGGTGAGGATGCCGCCGGAGGCACCGATCGGGTGGCCGAGTGCGATCGCCCCGCCACGCACGTTCAGCTTCTCTGCGGGGACACCGACTTCGTCCTGGAAATGGGTCATGTGGCAGGCGAACGCCTCGTTGATCTCGAACACGTCCACATCGTCCACCGTCAGGTCGTTCGTATCGAGCAACTGTTGGACTGCGTCCTCGATGGCGAGCGGGAACCATTTCGGGTCCTTGTACGCAACGGCATAGTCCACGATCCGTGCCATCGGGTCCAGTCCCTGATCCTCCGCCGCACTCCTTGTTGATACGAGCGTTGCAGCGGCACCGTCGCTTAAATCCGAGGCGTTGCCCGCGGTGACTGTGCCCTCTTCTTTGAATACGGGGTCCAGCGCGGACAGTTGCTCCATATCCGTATCGGGTCGTGGACCTTCATCCGTGTCATACGTCTCATCATCGGCCGTGACCGGCACGATCTCATCGGAAAACAATCCGTTTTCCACGCTTTCGGCGGCACGCTGCTGACTGCGCAACGCGTATGCGTCCTGCTCCTCCCTGGAGATGTCGAACCGGTCCACGAACTCCTCGGTGAGTTCGCCCATGTGCGCGTCGTAGAACATGTCCCACAGCGCGTCACGCACCATGGAATCGACAACCGTTGCATCACCCCAGCGGCGGCCCCGCCGCATCTCCGGCAGGAGGAATGGGGCGTTCGACATGGATTCGAGTCCTCCTGCCACGATCTTGTGTGCGCGCCCGCTCCGGATGCGGTCCACGGCCATCGTGATGGCGCGAAGTCCGGATCCTGACGCCTCGTTCACCGCGGTTGCAGGGGTGTCCTCCGGGAGACCACCGTTATACGCGGCCTGGCGTGCCGGGACCTGCCCCAGTCCTGCGGCGATCGAGTTCCCCATGATGACATGGTCCACCGTTTCCCCATCGATATCACTGCTGTCCAGCAGCCCCTGCACCGCCGCTGCTCCTAGGTCTGGCCCGGACAGTTCGGCGAACTGACCAAGTAACACCCCGTGCGGGGTGCGTTTCGCATCCGCGATCACGATCTCCGTATCCATACCGTATCTCCTCTATTCCTCCGTGTCCTCACCGTTTCCCGTGAATTCCGGGTCGCGTTTCTCTATGAACGCTGCAACACCCTCCTGCTGGTCGTGGCTGCCGAAGATCTTGCCGAAGTAGGCGCGTTCCTTGGAGAGCGCATCTTTCAAGGGAAGGTCCCGTGTCCCGTGCAGGAGGCGTTTGGTGAGTTCGTACGCGAGCGGGCTCTGGCCGTCCATGGTTTTCCGCGCGAATGTTACGGCTTCCTCCCGTATATCATTGGTTTCTGGAACCACATGATCCACAAGCCCGATGTCCTCTGCTTCTGCCGCATCGATCTTCTCACCGGTCAGCAGCAGCCGTTTCGCCTGTGCCCAGCCCACGATACGTGGCAGCCGTGCTGTCGCCCCAAACCCCGGGATAAGCCCAACATGGACCTCCGGCTGGCCGAACACTGCGTCATCCGTGGCGATACGGAAGTCACAGGCCAGTGCAAGTTCGTTGCCACCGCCGATGCAGGGGCCGTGGATGGCAGCGACCGTCATCTTCCCGGTTTTTTCCAGGAACGCGGTGATCTCCTCCGCCATATCGGACCGATATTCGGCCTCGTCCGCGTCTATGTCCCGCATCTCGTGAAGGTCTGCGCCGGCGCAGAATCCGCGTCCCGCACCGGTCAGTACGACAGCGCGCAGGTCCTCCCTCTCCTCGAGGTCGTTCACTGCGGTCTGCAGTTCTACAAGCATATCCTTCGTGATCGCGTTCAGTGCATCCGGCCGGTTCAACGTGACCACTGCAATGTCAGTATCCTGTTCAACGATTACCTGGTCATCGGTCATCCTGTAGAATACAGGTACACATCCGCTATTATAGCTTGGGGGAAACTGCTGTTTTCGATACAGAAGCCGGACGGCTGCGTGTATTCGGTATCTACAGACAGAGGCATCGTCCTATGCCGCGTGCTGTTCGAGGCGGTTGATCCGTTCCTGTGTCGGCGGGTGGGTGGAGAACAGTTTGGACATCCTGTCACCACGGAACGGGTTGATGATGAACATGTGGGACGCGCCGCGGACACCGTTCTGCATCGGGCGCTGGGAAACCGCTGTCTCGATGGACCGGAGTGCGCCAGCCAGGTGCTGTGGGTTGGTGTACCGTGCAGCAGTGGCGTCCGCAGTGTATTCTCGGCTGCGGGAGATCGCCATCTTCACCATGCTGGCCGCGATCGGTGCCAGCAGGACGCCGGCGAACATGAATGCGGGGTGCCGGTTCTGGCCGCTCATGCTGGAGAACCACATCATCTGTGCCAGGACGGAGATGGCACCTGCCACGGTACCGGCCACGGTCTGGATGAGCGTGTCCCGGTTCTTGATGTGTGCGATCTCGTGTGCCAGTACGCCCTCCACCTCGTTGCTGGAAAGGTGGTTGAGGAGGCCGGATGTGACGCATACCACTCCTTTCTCCGGGTTGCGACCGGTGGCGAACGCGTTCGGGGTGTCTGTATGCATGATGTAGAGCCGTGGTTTCGGGATATCGGCGTCGCTCGCAAGCCGTTCCACCGTCTTATGGAGTCCAGGGGCGGCGGATTCGTCCAGTTTCTCCGCCTTGTGCATCTTCACGACCATCCTGTCCGAGTAGAAGTATGTGACAGCGTTCATCGCACCGGCGAACA
Source organism: Candidatus Nanohalalkaliarchaeum halalkaliphilum (assembly GCA_022729315.1). GTDB lineage: Archaea > Nanohalarchaeota > Nanosalinia > Nanosalinales > Nanohalalkaliarchaeaceae > Nanohalalkaliarchaeum > Nanohalalkaliarchaeum halalkaliphilum. The sequence goes on from JALDAF010000004.1 coordinate 3,550, forward strand.
GGAGTCCCAGGATCATACCGGCGGTTCCGGCGAACAGGTATCCCAGAACGCCAAATAGGGCGATCAGGACGGCGAACAGTGTTGTCAGCCTGGCTGTGTTAAACAGTCGGGATGTGATGCTCATCCATGCCACCTCATGTATGTACTCCACTCTAAACCTTTAAAAGGCATGCCGGTCTTCCGGAAGGTCCAACGGCGTTATTCGTACGTGTAGAACCCGTCTCCCGTCTTCTTTCCAAGCAGCCCCTCCTCAACCTTTTGCTGCAGCAGGTTCGCCGGTCTGAACCGGTCTTCACCGGTTTCTTCATACATGCGTTCCATGATATCAAGACAGACGTCCAGTCCGATGAAATCAGCGAGCCTCAGCGGTCCCATCGGGTGGTTGAAGCCGTTCTCCGCGATCTGGTCGATGTCCTCCTTCGACGCGATGTCCTGCTCCAGTGTCTTGATGGCCTCGTTGATGAACGGCATCAGGATACGGTTAGAGACGAATCCAGGCACATCCTGGACCGTACTTGCCGTTTTCCCTATTTCCTCAACAAGTGACTGTATCGTTTCCAATGTTTCATCGCTGGTGTCTTCGGTCGCGACGACTTCGACGATGTCCATGACCGGTGCCGGGTTGAAGAAATGCATGCCCACGCACTTCGATGGGTCTGGCGCGTATGTGGCAAGTGTTCCGATCGGGATGGATGAAGTGTTCGAGGCATAGATCGCGTCCGGGTTGTGGTCTGCGGACGTTGCAAATACCGTGCCTTTGATCTCCTCGTCCTCCGGGACGGCCTCCAGTATCAGGTCCGCATCCGCGACCGCGGCAGGGTCCGAGGCCAGCACAAGGTGTTCCAGTATACCGTGATCCTGTTCACCGCTGTCCGCCCTGTTCAATCCGTCCCTGATCCGGTCCTGTGCCTCCTTCAACTGTTCCTCCTCCCGGTCGATCAGCGTGACCGTGAACCCGTGCTGGAGGAAGACCTGTGCGATGCCGCTTCCCATCGTCCCGGCACCGATGACCGCGATACTGTCGACGTTCATGTACGGGTAATGGGGCGAGCCTGGACTTAAACGTTTGTCCACTCCCTCCCCAACACATTTGAACCGGTATCCCCCATAGCTGTTCGATGGATTTACTGGAGTGTCATGGCAAGCAGCTGTTCGAAGAGTATGGTATCCCGATACCGGACGGAATGGTGGCGACGGATGTCGCGGAACTGGACGCGCTTCCAGACAGTGAACAGGTCGCTGTGAAGGCACAGGTCCCTGCCACGAAACGTGCGGAGCACGGCGGGATCGTTATCGTGGACGCGTCGGAGGCAGCGGATGCCGTTGCTGAGATGCTGGGATCCACGGTTGACGGGAACCTGGTTGAGACTGTGCTGGTCGAGGAATGTGTGGATATCGCAGAGGAACTGTACGTGTCATTATCGTTGAACCGGGCGGGGAAGAACTACCATCTCGTGTTCTCCGAGGAAGGCGGGTCCGGGATTGAGACGGTGGCCGATGCGGATCCGGATGCGGTGCACGTCGTGGATTTTTATGAGCTGGACCGGGACGCGCTCGCACGAGAGTTCAGTGATATCGAACAGTCCGGAAGGGTTATTGATGTGATCGAGCAGATGTACAGGATGCTGCGGGAGGAAGACGCGACACTGGCAGAGATCAACCCGCTGGTCGTAACCGCGGACGGTGAGGTGATCGCGGCTGATGCAAAGGTGCGGCTGGATGAGAACGCGCTGTACCGGCACGAGTTCGATTTTGTGCCGGACGAGGATGATGAGACATTCGAGTTTGTCGAGCTTGAGGGGAACGTGGCCGTGATCGGGAACGGTGCCGGGCTGGTCATGGCCACGCTGGACAGCATCCACCAGTTCGGGGGCGAACCGGCCGACTTCCTGGACATCGGTGGGGGCGCCGACTTCGAGACGATGAAGGTGGCGATGCGTGTGGCGATGGAGATGGATCACGTGGACGGGATGTTCGTCAACATCTTTGGCGGTATCACCCGGTGCGACGAGGTGGCGCAGGGCATCATTGATTTTGTTGAGGCCGAAGATCTTGAGCTGCCGCTCGTGGTACGGATGGTCGGCACCAATCAAACGGAAGGGCGGGAGATGCTGGATGATCACGGTATCCACGCGCTGGACTCGATGGATGCGTGCGCCGAGAAGATCGTGGAACTGGTGGAGGGATAACGATGCTGATCGATGACGATACGAACATACTGGTGCAGGGCATCACCGGCAGCCAGGGAAGTTTCCATACCCATCTGATGCTGGAGTATGGAACGAACGTGGTGGCCGGTGTCACACCCGGGAAAGGCGGGAAAGCTGCGCATGGTGTCCCCGTGTACGATTCCGTGGAAGACGCCGTGGAAGAGCACGATGTGGACTGGGGTGTCGGGTTCGTTCCCGCACCGTATGCGAAGGACGCGGCGCTGGACGCACTGGAGCACGGGCTGCACACCTGTGTTATCACGGAGCACGTGCCAGTGCACGATACCATCCAGGTGGTTCAAACGGCGAACGACCGCGGTCTGCACGTGGTGGGGCCGAACTGTCCTGGTGTGACCGTGCCCGGATCGGGGAAGATGGGGATCATGCCGGCCGACATTTTTTCTGAGGGTAGTGTCGGCGTGGTATCCCGGAGCGGGACGCTGACATACGAGATCGTGGATAACCTGACGAGTGCGGGGTACGGCCAGTCGTGTGCGGTCGGGATCGGTGGCGACCCGGTGATCGGCATGGATTTCCGGGACGTTCTGAAGCTGTACGATGAGGATGCGGGGACTGACCGGATCGTGCTGATCGGGGAGATCGGTGGCGACCTGGAAGAGCGGGCCGCAGCATTGATCGGGAACGAGATCGATACACCGGTCGTTGCGTACATCGCGGGCCGGACCGCACCAAAAGGGAGGCAGATGGGACATGCTGGCGCTATCGTGTACGGCGACAAAGGGACGGCGGATTCCAAGATCACGGCGCTGGAGGATGCCGGTGTTTCCGTTGCAGAGCTGCCGTCTGACGTGCCGGAACTGCTGTGACTGTGATACCTGCCGTGTTCTCTGAGAATACCTGTGATTCGGTCTTCTGGCCAGTTAGTCCCCATCTTCAAGGTAGGCGAAGACGTCGGCATCTTTATGCCGTTCATCCCTGAAGATGCTGTTCTCCATGATGCTGGGATACGGGTGGTCGGGCGCAGTATACGTGTTCTGTGATTCACGTAGCTCTACCGCAAGCCCTTCAGAATCTATAGAACTATACATGTCACGCAACGTTTCGACCGTATCCCGTACTTCCCTTTCATCATATCGCGTCATGGTAACTCACTACCCTTCCTGCCAAAGCAACCTTTTAAATCATCAGGATTTCATTATTGCGATCTGACTGCTGGAAACACCTGTCGGTGGTCCTGCCGGCCGCCTATATCCGATCCTATTCTTCGGTGGCGAACAGTCCATCGTCAGTTCCGTCGTCTACCCGGCAGACACAGACGAACTCGTCGTCCGCGTCACAGTAGTCGCCTGCGTAGGCGTCCTCACCACCACACACTAATCCGCAGGCCGCGTCACGTGTCTGCGGGTCGCCGTCGTCACCGAGCAGACCCCTGATGCTCTCCTCACCTTCCTCCACCTGTTCAACAAGGTCGCAGGATATGTCTGTCTCCACTGCTTCGAACTGGGGGTGGTGCGAAAGTACAGATGCCGGCAGTACTTCCTCTGCCACGCTGGGAGACAGGTATACCGCGCCTCCTGCAACAGCGATCACGATGACAACGATCAACACCGGATTCCCTTTCCGTTTCATCCCTCAGTCACACTGTTCTGACCGCTTCTTTTTAGTCATTTCCTTTTTAGTAATGCTTTTTTAGGGAGCGTTCCCATCAACTCCTTATGCGGTTAGACCCTCTTGTATACTGGTTTGCCCAGCGGTATATCGCGGGCACGACACAGGAAGACGCTCTCGACCATGTTGATAGTCTGAACGAAAACAACGTGAAGGGCATCATCAACCGGCTGGGGGAGCATACCACGGATCGGGACACGGTGGAACAGTCTGTTCTGGCGTATGAGGACCTTTTGGAGGCACTGGACCGGACCGAGGTAACGGCAGACATCTCCGTCAAGCTGACACAGCTCGGGTTACTGGTTGATACGGAGTACTGCCGGGAACAGCTTGAACGGCTCGCGGAGCACGCCGATGCTCTGGAACGGTTCATCTGGATCGACATGGAGTCCTCCGACCACACGGAGGAGACCGTTTCCCTGTACACCGACCTGTGTGCGGATCACGATAATATCGGGATCACGTTGCAGAGCGTGCTCCAACGGTCCGAGAACGACTTGAACCGTGTGCTGGACGTGAATGGTACGGTCCGGCTTGTGAAAGGAGCATACACGGAACCACCGTCGATCGCGTACCAGCGGCAGTCCGCGGTCAGGGAACACTATGAGGAACTCCTGGATCAACTGTTTGATGAGGGCGGACACTTTGCTGTTGCCACGCACGACAGGATCATCATCCGGTACGCTCTACGACTGGCAGAAGAGTACGGACGGTCACCTGACGGGTTCGAGTTCCAGTCACTGAAAGGAGTGAACGACGGCCTGGCACATTCTCTAGCAGTGGACGGATACACGGTCGGAGAATACGTTCCATACGGCGAGGAGTGGCGGTCCTATTACAGGCGGCGACTGATCGAACGGAAGAACCTTGCACTACGGGTTCTGCACCGGTAAAGACTCTGTACTATACCTCGCTATGGCCGGTAAGCATACGGTGGATTGCCGTCATATCTTCTATGCGCTGGATATCCATAAATCGGGGATGATCCGTGTCCACCCCATCCTCGAACCGGTCGTGCTCCCAGTCATGGTAGTGGAAGTAGACCCGTCCAACTCCAGCCTCCTGCGCCGGCGCCATATCACTATTCAACGAGTTCCCAACCATCACGACCCGGTCCTCGCCATATTTCTCGGCAAGCTCCTCCAGCTTCTCCATCTTGTCATACTGTACCACGTACATGTTATCCTCGGGGATGAACCGGTACAGCTGCAGTCCTTCGACCTTCGGCCACTGCACCTTCTCAACACCTGCCGTTAGCAGATGGAGTTCGGCATCGTCCCGATCCGCAAGGTACGCAAGTGTCTGGTCCGCGCCCTGCACCGGCCCCTCCTCAGCAGTGACGATAAACCCTTCCATAGCGTACGTCTCCGGCGCCTTATCCACAACGTCCCACCCCAGCTTGAACGATTCAACCGCGCCACGGTCAACCCGCTCCTCATCGAATACGGCATCCTGCTCCTCGTAAATCTCGTAAAACCGGTCCTGCAGATCATCCGGCACGTGCTTCTGTGCGAACGCCTCCAGCTCATCGTCCTCCAGATGGTCCGCGTACACCCGTTCTGCATGTGCCGCGATATCTCGGTAGGCGATTGCGAGCGACCCGCCGACCCGGTCCTTGCTGTAGTGGTGGCGTTTCTGCCGTTCCGTATCTATCGCATCGTAGACGGTGAGGAGGCCGTCCGCATCCCAGAACGGGACCATCGTCTCCTGCGTGTACCGCACCCAGTCATCCTTGGCCGCGATATAGTGTTCTGCCGTGGATATCAGCGTATCATCCAGATCGAACACGTACTGCACCGGTTCGTCCGCGGAGAACGAGTTCTCCAGCATCGGGTTGTCATCGTGAATGTTCATCTCCCTCCCCCTTCATAAATCCTGTGTCAGACGTGTTCCTGTAAGAACCGGGTAACCCGTTCACTCAGCAGCTCGTAACGCTTCACCGTTGGGTCGTAGGACAGGACGTATTCCCGCGTCGTTTCAAACTCCTCACGTTTCTCTGTGCCGCGCACCCGTTCCGCTTCATCCGGGAACTGCTGCTCCGTGAAGTCCACGACCACACCGTCGATATCGTTGAAGTAGTGGGACTCGGTCTCACCGTCCGGAAGCTCGTAGTCCACGTTCACGATTTCGCCGCCGAGATAGTCCTGTACCACGCAGGCGGATGCGGCACACTGCCCGTACGCCGGGTTGTCCTCCGTCCACTCCCCTGAATCGTACACGCTCGTGTCCGCATCCCATCCATGCTCCAGCGCGTTCCGTAGAATATCGATATCGCTCTGTTCCGATAAAGAATAATGCTCCTCGCCCACCGATTTCCCCCATACCCATGACGTACTCCAAACATTAAATACATGGGCAAAACTGTCCACATATAAACATACGTTTATTTTTATGGTCTGTTTAAAATATTCGTTTGTTTCTCCGCGAGGATGGTGCGGCACGGAAGACTATTTAATATTCCTGCAGTAACGTAACGTGGTATGGCGACCCTTCTCGTTGCTGAGAAGCCAAAAGTGGCGAAGCGTATCGCGGATTCTATCGGGGATTATGAGGTGGAGAGCAACCGCGGTGTCAAAAATTACATTGTGGATACGCAGTACGGCGAGGTGATCGTGGCTCCGTCCGTCGGACACATCTTCACGCTTGAACAGCAGGACGGTGAGTGGACCTATCCCGTGTTCGACATCGAATGGGTGCCGTCCCATACGACGGATGACGGCCAGGACTACATGAAGAAATACTACCAGAACCTGCAGGACCAGTGCGAGAAGGCGGACGCCTACATCAACGGGTGCGACTTCGATATCGAAGGATCTGTCATCGGCTACTCCTGCATCAACTTCGGCTGTAACGGCTCAGAGGACCGGATACAGCGCATGCACTTCTCCACGTTGACCACCAGCGACCTGCAGGAGGCGTTTGATGACCTGCAGCCGTTCGACCGCGGACAGACCGAGGCCGGGCTGACGCGGCACATCCTGGACTGGTACTATGGTATCAACATTTCCCGGGCGCTGATGCTGGCGGTGCGCTCCCAGAACCGTTACAAAACACTGTCGACGGGACGTGTGCAGGGACCGGCCTTGAAGATCGTGGCGGAGAAGGAGCGGGAGATCCAGGCGTTCGAGCCCGACCCGTACTGGGAGATCGTGATCACCGGTGGCGGTCTCGAAGCCATGCACGAGGAGGAACGGTTCTGGGAGGAGGAGAAGGCGACCGCCGTGTTCGAGACGTGCAAGGGTCATAACGCAACGGTCCTTGCATTGAACCGGAACCGGTACAAGCACAACCCGCCCATCCCGTTCAACCTGACCGGGCTGCAGAGCGAGGCCAGCAGCCAGTTCAACATCAACCCGAAGAAGACACAGCAGATCGCGCAGAGCCTGTATGAGGACTCGTTGATCTCATATCCGCGAACGGAAAGCCAGAAGCTCCCAGCAAAGATCGGGTACAGCACCATCCTGAACAAGCTGAAGAACCAGGACAAATACAAAGAACAGGTGGACACCGTGTTGAAGAAGGACGAGTCCGGTGACATGTATCCACGACAGGGCAAGAAGAAGGATGATGCCCACCCGGCAATCTACCCGACCGGGATGGCACCGAGTAACCTGAACGATAAGGAGCAGAAGGTGTATGACCTGATTGTGAAGCGGTTCTTCGCCGTGTTCGGTGAGGCCGCGATCCGGGAGACACTGAAGATCACGCTGGACGTGAACGGAGAGAAGTTCGCGGCGAAAGGGAAGCGGACCGTGGAACGGAACTGGTTCGACCTGTACGAACCCTATGTGAACGTGAAGACCATCGACCTGCCTGACGTGGAGGAAGGACAGGAGATCCCGGTTGACGAGATCGAGATGCTGGACAAGGAGACACAGCCACCGCGCAGGTACACACAGAGCTCACTGGTCAACGAGCTGGAGAAGAAGAACCTGGGCACGAAGGCGACCCGGGCCAACATCGTGGACTCATTGTATAATCGGAAGTATATCACCGGGCAGAGCATCGAGGTCACCGATCTCGGTATGGCCGTGGTTGAGGCACTGGAGGATCACTGCCCAGAGATCCTGTCAGAGGAACTGACGCGGGCGTTCGAGAAGCAGATGGAGCAGATCAAGGAGGAGAACTCGAGCCGGGACGAGGTGCTGGACGCGGCGAAAGACAAGCTGCAGGAGATCCTGGAGCAGTTCCAGAAGGACGAGGAGAAGATCGGCGAACAGCTTATCGGTGCCGTCGACGAGACCAGGAAAAAGGAGCGGCAGCTCGGCCCCTGCGACCAGTGCGACGGGACGCTCCGGATCGTGAAGACGAAGAAAGGATCCCGGTTCGTGGGATGCAACAGCTACCCGGACTGTGAGAACACCTACCCGCTACCCGGTAACGGCAAGATCGAGTCCACGGACAAGACCTGCGACGAATGCAAGACACCGTTCATCAAGGTCATCCGGAAAGGCCGGAAACCGTGGCGATTATGTTTGGACCCGGACTGCCCGACCAAGGACGACTGGGGCGACGACTGACGCCTGTAAGAATGTTGAATAAAGTTCTTCTTTGATGAATATACGATAATTTTATCTCGTTAAAGATAAAAATATCCGTTTCCAAATGGGATGTAACAACGGTAGGGGAACACTGTGGGATCGGACAATAGTCATAGGGAACGGTTTGAGTACCGGCGGAAGAAGTTTGAAGGAGAGCTATCCGAATTTTCGTCGTTTCTTGAAGAGGTATACGGGGATGAGCTGGAACACGTTGAAGGCGATCTCACTGAGGCACTAAAGACGAAACATGACATTGATATCACCTACGAACTGGAAGATGCACAGATCAAGCTCACCAGTGACGGCAGTAAACGGGATGACTGGGTTAACTTTGCTGTTGTCTCACAGGACCCGGATTACGCCCGGCGTATCAAGAACAGGATCATGAATAAGGCGGAGGGCGAGTTTGACCGTGTCGTGGAGGGTAACATCACGTACGAAGGCAAGGTATCGGTCGAGCCGGAAAAGGAGAACTATGACAGCGTGGAGCCGTTCATCGACATCATGGACGTACTCTGTGACTGGTACAGTTCGGACGAGGGATACGAGTTGACGGTACGTCCGCTGGACGACGAGATCGATACCAGTGCCGTAAAACGGAAAGAAGGGCGATACCATGGTAAAAAATACCCGAGCGAGGTCTCCGTAGATATCGAGAACGATGAGAAAGAGAAGACGCTTCATATCACCACGCAGAAATCTGACGGTGACGCTGCCATCCAGTGCCGGTTCGACGCAGAGGAAGACGACTGGATGCACGAACTCCGGCGTGTCGTGCACGGCCACTACCTGGCATCAACAGGCTTCGAACCGGAAACCGTGCAAAGCCAGTGGGACGAGTTTATCGTGGAATCACCGGATGTTTCGATGGATGAGGTTGGCGGGTTAGATAATGTGAAACAGCGCATTACAGAGGACATCATTCACCCACTGAAATATCCAGAAGAATCCCGGCGGATGGGCGTCGCACCGACAACCGGTGCACTGTTCTACGGGCCGCCCGGCACGGGGAAAACATTGATGGCGCACGCTATCGCTGCGGAAGCGGATGCAGACCTGTACGAAATCGATATGAGCGAGATCGTCAGTAAATACGTGGGCGAAACAGAGAAACATATCAATGCGCTCTTCGACCACGTGGAAGAGAATGGGCCGGCTATCGTGTTCTTCGACGAGGCAGATACTGCGATACCTGACCGAGAGCAGTCAGACAAGGACTACAACCGCCGGCAGACCAACGAAATCCTGCGACGTCTGCAATCCGACGATGTCATCACCATCGCAGCGACGAACCAGAAAGGCCACATCGATGACGCAGGGAAGCGATCCGGGCGGATAGATGATTCCTACACGTTCGCACCGCCGGACCAGGAGGGCCGGGAGGATATCCTCAAGATACACGTTGAGAAGAACGCCCGAACCGCGACAAAAGATGATCTATTCGCCGATATCGATTACACTGAGCTTGCCGCCGAGGCTGAGGGCGCGACCGGAGCCGACATCGAGACCTGGGTCAAGAAAGCTGTCAGGAACGCCGCATACGGTGAGGGAGCAGACCTGGATACGCCACCGGAGGTTACCAAGGTCACCGAGGACGACTTCTATGAAGCACTTGAACTGATGGAGTTCTCCACCGATACGGGAGACGATCCGATGATCCACTGAAGATTCTTACCCCTCACCACCGCCGACGAGTATTTATTAAATGTCTGCCTCAACCAGCATGGACGGGGGTACACACGTGTCAGGGGAGCAGGGAGGCCACCTAACCGTTGCAACGGAGCAGGCAGACTATCTGCTGCATCCCGGAAACCATACGGTTACCAGCCGGTTCAGCGCGGAGACCGTTGAGTCAGTGGACACGGTCGTGCTGGAGAATGGTACGAAGCCGTTTGACGGGTTGACGCTGGACTGGTTCCGGGAGCAGGAACAGTACCGGGAACTGGTGGACCGGTGCCGTGACGTGGAAACGCCTATCACAGTCGTGGACGTGCCGTATCCCGGGCCTGACACGCGGCTCTACCTGTCAGAGATCGCGGCGATCGGTATGCCGTGCGCCGCCGGTATTCTCGGCGTGCTCCATGGCCATACCGCGCTGGGGGTGCTGGCGCTGCCCGCGCTCGCGTTTTCGCTTGGCGGGAATCGCCACTCTGCCGGCATGAACCGGGCGGCTGGCTATCTGCAGCTCAGTGATGCGTACACGTGGTCCGGGTTCCGGAGCGCGGTGGCCGCGGAAAAGCTGGAAACCCGTGTCGTACCACAGCTTATCGATGACGGTGTTGAGCGGCCGACGGTGCTGGTCGACTACGGCGCCGGCCACCTGGACATCGGACCGTACCTGCAGCATCCGCGACTCCGCTGCCACGTGATCCGCATGCACCGGTCGGTCCGGCACGTGGATGACGGCCTGCTGTCCCAGGTCTGTACGTTCCGGTTCGCGGAAGACGAGATGGAGAACACGGTGCAGACGGCAACGTTCTAATAGCAGCGGTCCGCATCTGTTGTCACCATGGATCCTGATGATGAGTACACGCCGCACCGGAACCGTCACAGGTTCCTGCTGCTCGCGGTGATCGGGTTCATCGGGCTGCTGGCAGAGACGCTGGGAGTCGGGCTACTGTTTGCGTGGTGGCAGGAGACGCCGCGTTCCCTGGACGATCCACGACTCTTCATCGGTGCGGTACTGGCGGTCATCGGGTTTGTCATCATCATCCGTGGCATCTCCTGGATCGTGAAACAGATCATCCTGATGACGATCGCAGAGAACTGATTCAGAATATCTTCATCCGGTCCGCACCCGGAACGGACTCGTCCTGGGTACCTTCTGCCGACGTCAGGCTGTCCTGCGTGATGAAGAAATCTGTGGTGATGCCTTCGGGCCGGGACCGGTGTTTCTGGACGGTGGCGCGGCGCTTCCCATTCCGCACCTTCTCCAGTTCCAGCAGGGTCTTGCTCCAGTACGCAGGGATATCCCGGCCGACCATCACGTTTTCATCCGAGTCGAACTGGGAGTACACCTGGTTGGTGACGATGACCGGGAGGTCGTGCTCTCGCGCCAGCTTGGAAAGCGTTGAGAACTGGGTGCTGAGTTCCGTGTTGATCTCCTGCGCGGTCTCTCCGTTCAGGTTCAACCGGTACAGTGAGACAAGTGAGTCCACCACGATCATATCCGGGAGCTCGTTGGCCACGACCTGCGGCAGGTCGTCGAACACGCCTTTCTGCTCCTCGAACGTGGTCGGCTCGTGCATGATAAGCCGCTCCAGCGCCGCCTCATCATCATGCATCTGCAGGAACCGTTCCGCGGAGAACCCTCCCTCCGTATCGATGAACACGGCCTTGCCGCCGCTCCGGATGCAGGACACAACAGCCTGGATGCAGAAGTTGGTCTTTCCGGATCCGGCCTCACCGTACACGTTCGTGATGATGCCGTGTTCGATACCGCCTCCCAACAGTTCGTCCAGTGCGTCGCACCCGAGCTCCAGCCGTTGCGGCGTCTCCATGCTCCATAATGGGTTCAGGAACCTTTTATAGGTCGTGACGGATACTGACGTTCCATAAGGGACGGAGCCTCCTCAACGTAACCAAGCGCACAACACCACGTCGGTCCGGCGAATCACCTGCCGCAGCACTGCGCCGTAACTATTTCCGGCAGAAATAGTTCTGGAATCCGTGCCCGTTGTTGTTGACAGATCCAACAGTCTCTTCAATACTCAACCCAGCATCAGTCACCCTGTCCGCAAACTCCTCCGGCGCCACACGGTACTGCATTACTGTGCTTCCAAAATCATCCCGCGGGTCTGGTCCGTCCCCGGTCTTCATCCCGATCACGGCTGTCCCCTCCTGACGGAGTACCCGGTACGTCTCATCCAGCGCATCACCCATCTCATCGTATGGTAACAGAAACAGTGTGGCCGGAGCCCAGACCGCGTCAAACGATGCATCATCGAACGGAAGTGAACGTACATCCGCCTGTACGTAAACCGTATCCTGCTCCAGGACACTATCGCTCGCTTCGGACAGCATCCCTGACGCAATGTCAACACCTACGGTATCGTATCCCTGTTCGGCAAAATACCGCGTGTCACGGCCGTGACCACTCCCTATATCTATAACCCGGTCACCGTCAACACTCTCCAGAAACGTGTCACGGAGCGTCCTGAATATGTCAGTGAGCGATGCTTCATCATTCTTCTCCGCATAGTCTGATGCAATCTGCGAGTAATGAGTCCGCGGATCTGTTGACATACTGCGGTATAGGTCCTGTAATTCAAGAACCTATCGGTTGCCACTCCAGACTACTGCTCGGACATGATACCCTGGAAAACCAGGATAGTGTAGTACTGGAGGTAGGTCTCGGCCGGGACACGGACAGCGTACAGCGTGATGACTAACCAGAACAGGGCAGCTACCCCGCCAAACACGCCGACAAGCACGGTTATGCCGCCAACAGCGTAATATATGGCGATAACCGGGATGATGAACACCAGCAGAACCAGAAGACTGGCGATACCGACAACGATCCCGATCCCCAGACCAAGCAGGAACCGGACCACGATATACGCCGCGGTTTCACGCCACTCCCGCCGCACCACCGGATACAGCGTTTTCCAGGCCTGGAAGATGTTCATACGGCGATCGATCATCATCAATGGCACGAACTCCCGTGTCAGCTGCAGCGCAACAACGACCAGCAACAGGAGCGGCAGCACCAGCAGTACGACCGGGAGTATGACAACCGGGTGCAACACCGCCACACCTATTCTGCCCGCCGCGACACCGATCACCAGCGTGAGCAGACCCACCAGTGCCAGTACGGCCATCCCCGCCAGTAACTGTATGCCGTTCCAGAAGTGGCGTGACACATTAGCCCTGATACGGACCCGTCTGTCCAGAAGCGACTGATAGAACACGAACCGGAACACGGCGCCAAGGATGACAAACACTGCACCGAGCAGTACGGCAAGGATAACCGCTACAGCCTCAACCGTAGGGACCGTTACCATGCCCGTCGGGGACACACCACCTTCCGGATGCGGCTGATCCAGCGCATGCTCCCCGCCCGTTGTTCCTCCCGTCAGTGCGGATACCCCCTCTCCACTCGGTGCATTGAAGCCGCTGACAAAGAATACGATGACAGCAACCTTCGCCCACAGCCACCAGTCAAACGGCAGCAGCAACTCCTTCGTCTCCGTCACCGCTGCATCGATCGCCTCAACCGCGTGCCAGCCCATACCCGCCATTGCGCTGGTCCGACTTAAATAGGATTAGGATGCCAGAAAACAGTATCTCCGCTCCAGATCAGCGGTCAGCTGCAGCTACGACAAAGACGTATCGCCGATCCTTCGTGCCTGACCAGAAACTGCTGTCAGTTCCCCATCGTCTGACCCTGCCTCGCAGAGAGACCGGCTCCTCGTAGACACCACCGACCAGCTGCTCCTCGGATAGAACGTCACGGATACCGTTATCGTCATCATCGATCGTGATAAGTGATGGCGCCGTGTCGTCGGGATCCGGATCATCGTAGAGTTCAAACGTGTGTCGGGTGGCGGAGCAGCAACCGGTATACCACTCTCTTGTCCCAACGTACCGCGGATGGCCCTCCGTCTGCACGTCATCATACTGGAACTCATCGATATTAACCATCAACTCAGGCAGCGCTACTTCCACGTATTCCTCCTCAGATTTTTCCTCTTCGCTCATACATCCAGCAAGAATCCCTGTTACGCCCACCGCTGATGCTCCCAGTACTTCACGCCGTGAAACCCTGTACTCGTCCTCCATGATCGTGCATGGTGCTGAATGCTTAAATTTGTAGGCCACCCACGCCCCGTTTTATCCACGTACACAAAAACGTATTTAAAGTTTTGTGTGCACATACACAAAACATGGTGGACGGGGAAAAGGCCGCGTTGATCTCGTACGATGCACGGAGCGACCGGTTCGACAGCATGTACGAGCGGAACAAGTTTTACCGCGGCCTGTTCGGCTACAAGCAGACCGTCCGACGGAACGACAAAGTGTACCATTACGAAAAGGACGGCCTGTTAGATGAGGTTCCACATATAAAAGTAGAGGATTCGGTGTTCATCATTCACCGAGAGGACCTTAATAAGTTTCAAACATACTTTAAACAGTGGTCCGGGAGGGTCGATGTCCAGGTATTCCATATCACCCTGGACGACGCCCGGATCAACGACACATAACTGCTGGAACGTGAACAACAATGGCTGACAACGCTGGAGACACGGGAAACGGGAACGACCGCGTCAAACTCAAGGTTGGGGAGATCCCACCGAACGCACAGGAAGATATCGGTAGCGGAGTCGTCCGCATCGACTCAAGCGTCATGGAAAAACTGGGTATCCGCGAAGGCGACGCGGTCGTCATCGAAGGAGACCGGAAAACCGTTGCCCGTGTGGCACGGTCCTACCCGGCAGACGCCGGTCTCGGCATCATCCGCATGGACGGATACATCAGGAAGAACGCGGGCACCTCTCTCCGGGAGACCGTGAACGTGCACAAGGCCGAACTCCAGGAAGCGAAGAAAGTGGTGCTGGCACCTGCAGAGGAAGGTGTCACCATCCAGGTATCGTCTCCCAGCATATTCAAACGGACACTTACCGGACGCGCCATCACCAGCGGCGACCTTATCGTCCCATCCTCCGGCAAGGAGCGACGACGCAGCCTGTTCGAGGACATGTTCGACCTTGACGACTTCTTCGACTTCACGTTCGGCGAGACAAAGCTGATGGTGGTGTCCACGACCCCCGCCAGCGAACCGGTCGCAATAACAGAGAACACACAGATAGAGGTCCGGCCACAGGCCGTGGAAGAAAGCGACGAGATCGGTCCGCGCGTGCCGGAAGTAACCTATGAGGATATCGGCGGACTGGAAAGCGAGATTCAGAAGGTGCGGGAGATGATCGAACTCCCGCTGAAACACCCGGAGGTGTTCCAGCAGCTCGGTATCGACGCGCCGAGCGGCGTGCTTCTACACGGCCCGCCAGGAACCGGTAAAACACTGCTGGCCAAGGCCGTCGCCAACGAGGCGGACGCCTGGTTCACCAGTATCAACGGCCCGGAGATCATGAGCAAGTTCTACGGCGAATCCGAGAAAAAGCTCCGGGAGATCTTCGACGAGGCACGGGAGAACTCTCCGGCCATCATATTCATCGACGAACTGGACGCGATCGCACCGAAACGGGAAGAGGCGCACGGCGAGGTGGAGCGCCGTGTCGTCGCACAGATGCTGTCACTCATGGACGGTCTCGAGGAACGTGAAGACGTGATCGTGATCGCCGCAACCAACCGGCCGGACGATATCGACGAGGCGCTGCGGCGGCCGGGACGACTGGACCGGGAAATCGAGATCGGTGTCCCGGACCGGAACGGCCGGAAGGAGATTTTGCAGATCCACACCCGGAACATGCCGCTTGAACGGGAAGACGCGGGAGAAGTGGATCTGGACGAGATCGCGGACCGGACCCACGGCTACGTCGGCGCTGATATCGAGGCGCTGGCCAAGGAAGCGGCCATGATCACACTGCGGCGAGTCCTTCCAGAGATCGATCTGGATGACCGTCAGTTAGACGAGGACATACTCGATAAACTGGTCGTATCCAAGGACGATTTCACCGAGGCCATGAAGGTCGTCGAACCCAGCGCCATGCGGGAAGTACTGGTTGAGGTCCCGCAGGTCACCTGGGACGATGTCGGTGGCCTGACCGAGGTACAGGAACGACTGCAGGAGATGGTGGAATGGCCGCTCAAACAGCCGGAAGTGTTTGAACGGATGGGGATCGACGTACCGAAAGGCATCATGCTCTATGGTATGCCTGGCACCGGTAAAACACTGTTGGCCAAGGCCGTGGCCAACGAATCCGAGGCAAACTTCATCTCTATCAAAGGCCCACAGGTCTTCTCCAAGTGGGTCGGCGAATCAGAGAAGGCGATCCGGAAGATCTTCTCCAAGGCCCGGGAAGTCGCTCCAGCGATCATTTTCATCGACGAGATCGATTCGATCGCCCACCGGCGCGGCATGGACTCTTCCGGTGTCGGCGACCGTGTCGTGAACCAGATCCTGTCCGAACTGGATGGTATCGAGGACATGGAGGACGTGATCGTGATCGCCGCAACCAACCGGCCCGACATGATCGATCCGGCACTGATGCGGCCGGGACGACTGGACCGGCACCTGCATATCCCGGTCCCGGAGGAAGCGGCGCGGCGCAAGATCTTCGAGATCCATACCCGGGACATGCCGCTGGCCGATGATGTGGACCTGGACCGGCTTGCCCGTGAAACGGAAAACTACGTCGGCTCCGACATCGAAAGCGTCTGCCGCGAAGCCGGGATGAGCGCACTCCGGGAGGACCAGGACTCTGACACCGTTACTATGGCACACTTCGAGGACGCACTCGAATCCGTTTCGCCATCCGCACGCGAGGACGACCTGGAAAACTTCCAGAAGCGTATCGAACGCATGGAACAGGAAGAAGCCGCGGAGACCGCAGACTACTTCGCCTGATTGGCTCCGTCGCATGCGGTGGTCATCAGAGAAGCCGCTTGCTGCTTCGGCAGGAGGATCACCCCCCTTCAGTTTCGGCATCGGCTTCACAAGAGATGGCTGTCAGAGCTACGTGGTAGCGGTGGCGGACACTTGATGGCACAACTCTTAGAGGTTACAGGAGCAATCGGACCATTTGGAGGATGAAGAAGGCGAAAAACGCTACCCCGCCAATAATCACAAACCACAGCCATCCCGCATTCCCCGCCATATCTTCTACATCCGGACGTTCACCCTTGACTGTCATGGTACCGAACCGGTACATCAGCATCAATCCAACAAAGAGGAATACGCCACCACCGATACGAACCATCGGATCGTCCACTGTCAGCAGCCGTATCACGCCTTCACCTGTCACTCCTACTCCTAGCAAAGCGAGTGACGTCGTGTACAGCTGTCCGACATCGATATTATGGATATCCACTGTATCCTCCCTGATTACAGGACCATATGGATCTTGAACAGGGTGCCGACAAGCATGAGTAACGCGAAACCGATCAACACCCAGATGTAGACCGGTTTGACCTCCTCCCGCTCGATGATGGTGTACTCACGGGCGAATAGGTCGTATCCTGATAGAACGGCTATCCCTCCACCAAGCAACATGTACATCAGCGCAGGCACCACCTCACCTGCCTGCAGGAACAGTCCGCCCAACATAGCTGATGAGACACCCCATAACAGCATCAGGATATATGCCAGTAATCCGGCCCGATGGTCCATATACTGCCGTTACCCTTGCCGCTTATAAATTTATGTATGGCAAGTGGTTCGACAGCGGTGCGGTAACTGCTACTTTACAGCGTTTGAACAACGCGGCAACTTCTAACTGTTAAAAGAGTGCATCGCATACAGGTAGTGCATGAAAGAGCTACTGCAGGAGCTGGTCGAGACACCGGGCGTGTCTGGGAATGAACACCGGATCCGGGACGTGATTCGATCCCACGTAGAGGACGAGGCGGACAGTATCGAAGTTGATGATCTTGGAAACCTGATCGCACGGAAAGGCAGCGGCGACAAAACGTTGATGGTCGTTGCGCACATGGACCAGATCGGGCTCACTGTCCGCCGGATCGATGAGAACGGGTTCATCCACGTCAGCAAGGTCGGCGGCATGTTCGAGGTCGGAGCCAGTAACCAGCGCGTCACGATCCACGCCTCGGACGGTGACGATGTGACCGGGGTCATCGGGATGAAACCGCCGCACCTGCAGAAGGGCGATGAGCGGAAACAGGTACCGGAGATGAAGAAGCTGTTCGTCGATATCGGGGCGGAAGACGCGGATGACGTGGAAGAGTTGGGTATCCGTGTCGGCGACTATATCTCATACGACCGGGACTTCACCGAACTGGCAGGTGACCGTGTGACCGGGCCCGCGTTTGACGACCGGGTCGGCTGTGCGGTCGCGATCGACGCGTTCAACCGGTTCGATGAAGACTATGAACTGGCCGCTGTGTTCTCCGTTCAGGAGGAGGTCGGAACGAAAGGCGCGCGGACCTCTGCGTTCGGCATTGACCCGGACGTAGCGCTGGCGATCGACGTTTCCATGGCCGGTGACGTGCCTGCTGTGGAGCCGGATGAGTCAACGGACAGTATCGGTGACGGCGTCGGGATCGACATGATCCAGGCCGGTGGCCGCGGACTGATCACGCCGGAAACAGTGAAAAACTGGCTTATCGAAACCGCGGAAGACGGCGACCACAACTACTACCGGTCCCTGTACGACGGTGGCGCCACCGACGCGGCAAGCGTCTACCTGGTCCGGGACGGTATCCCAACCGGATCCATCGGCGTACCAGCACGCCACATCCACTCCCCCATCGAGGTCGTCAGCATCTCCGACATGGAGGACGCGGTCACCTTTCTCGGAGACGCATTCAGCACGCTGGACGAATACTTCTAAGACACCTTGACCTCTCCTACCTGTCCGTTAACCGGAGTGTAATAGATCAGCATTTTTATTGGGTCGCCGTTAATACTGCCGTATGCTTGAACCCTTCGTCATACTGGCGTTACTTGTGGCATTCGGATACGGTGCCGGCAATGTTATTGACAAGGCACTGTTTGCAGAGTATATTGATCACGCACGTACAATGCAGTTCCTCAGCGGGCTGTTCGCTCCGATCGTCGTACTTCCACTGCTATTAGTCGAACAGATTACTGTCTATGCGGCAGTCCCATTTCTCCTAACGATAATAAGCGGCGTACTCTTCTTCGGCGGCGGATACCTGCAGATGAAGGCAACAAAGATGGGTGAGGTGTCGGAGATGACGCTCTTGCTCAAGACCATCCCGATATTCACTCTCATCTTAGCCGCCCTGTTCCTCGGTGAACGCCTCACCATTGGAGAGTACTTCGGACTTTTACTGATCGTTGCCGGATCCGTCCTCGTTACACTGGAACCCCGACAAGGGTTACCTCGGATCGCACCGACCCTTCCAAACCTGATCACCGTATGCGCCGCGTTTTTGTTCGCGACCACCTTTGTTTTAACAAAATACCTCCTCAACTTCGCCTCATTCATAAACGTCTTTTTCTGGCAACAAGCTGGAATCTTCCTAGCCGCACCAGTCATGCTCATCTTCCTACCGGTCCGCCGCGAACTCAAGACATTCATCAAAAGACCGATCGACAAAGGCTTTCCTCTCTTCCTCTTCGGTACCATCATCTACGCCGCCGCAAACCTCATTAATACTCTTGCGCTTCGGGACGCTCCTGCATCACTCGTCACCGCGATAATCTCCTCAGACGCCTTCTTCGTCATCCTCCTCGTGGCATTCTTGCAGAAACTCGGCCTAGACCATTTCGAAGAAAAGATGACCCGGTCAGCACTTGTACTCAAAATTGCAGCAGTCATCCTCTTTATTATCGGCGCATTCATCATCGGATAACCTGGCAAAACACTACCAACTTTTCATACGACGCGTTCACGACACTGGACGATCACTTCTGAACGTATGCAGAGGTCGCTGCCGTCCAGTAGTCTTCACCCCATTCCTCCCAATTGCTACCGATCAGCCAGAGCGCACCATCCACGACGTGTGAGATATATCGTGCTCCGTCGTCATCCGTTGCATCAGACTCCTCCATAATCTCACGGTCGTACATACGGTCTTGGCGGGATTCCGCCGGCCGATCAGGATCAGGAATTCGAAGAATACATTATTGATCAGTGACCCTCAGACTTAACCTTGCTCAACTTCCTGTGTAAACTGCTCCAACCAGTCCATCAAGCCTGTTGATGGCGGGTTCAGTGACCGTTGTGTTCGATCATGGTCCGGGTAAGCGTAAACCTGTGGACTGCTTTCGTCCCCATATCCATGTCCCGGAGCATTCATGTACAGGCTGTCACCGGCTTGCCTGTGCTGCTCTGAATTACGAAACTGTTCTATGATACGCTGATCGTCTTCATCCCGGTCTGCCGGCCGTGCCCCCACCACCGGTAGCAACGCCTCCTTTACCTCTGAAGACGGCATTACCTCCAACCCTTCTGGCCATATCGGGGGCTCATCAACGATCGTCACATCCGGACCTTCATCGTCCAGATCCCGCTGCATGTGCAGATTATCCTCAAGGTATACGATGGATGCAGACCGCGTCCACTCTGACTGATGGGTCACCCAGTCAGGCCCATCCTCATACACATTCCCGACGAAGGAGATCCGGGGCGGTTCATCTATATCACAGATGTCGGAAGTACCCATTCCTGCATGCAGTGGCCGTCCATAGTTAAACACATAGTTGTTCGCCCACACCAATTCCGACTCGCCACGCACACGCGGATTCCGCCGTCTGTGGTGTGCAATCGCATTCCCAAGGTATACTGCGTTTTCGATGCATCGCTGGTTGTGTGCCCCTCTGCAGTGCGTATCATCTGCGTGGTCAGCGTGGCAGAGCCCCTCATAAATAAGATTGTTTGTCACAGTTATATCCTGAGCTGCCGACCGGATCTGGAACGTCTGGTTCGTTCCCCAGCTGAACGTACAGTGATCGATGACAACGTTACGCGTATGGTTCCCGATCGCCATCGGATCACCCTGCTGCGGAGTTTCTGTCTCGTTTCCCGGCCGGACCCGGATGTGTTGGATAATAGCATTCTCTAACTCGGTCAGCCGGATACCCTGACCACGGGTAAGCGTGATTCCTGGTGACGGCGCAGTCTGTCCCGCAACGTAAAGATTACCCTGTCCTGACCGGGGACGGATATAATCGCCGACCTCCAAATCGATCACGCCACCCACCTCGAAACGATCAACCGTGGGAAATCCAGGTCCTCCATCGCCCAACGAAGCGATCCCTCCCCGCTCGCATCAAGATTGGTGACCTTCACAACTTCCAAATCCTGCTCCTGTACCCACGCTGTCGATGCAAACCCATCATCCGGACCAAACTGAGAAATCCCGCCACCAATCAAGCCACCTCCACCTCGGGGTGCACACATATCTGACGATGAACGTGAGGCCCATCCCGTCAGCGCTCCAGAAGGCAACGAAAACGAACTATACCACCCCGTATACACCGCACCACCCAACACACCCGCGCCCAGAACCTTCAAGAACCGGCGACGTGACATATGACGGGGAACCTCCTGCACCGACTTGGAAACATCTTCTTCTGACGCATCCTCTTTCTTACCGGATTCCTCCATATTGCCCTTATACGCGTCGTATCTTAAATTATTTGCCTACCGCCGGGCAACGCCGGGAAACCTTCACATACTCCACTGCGAACCCTCTTTAACATGACCGTGCAGAACGCACGCCTCCGTACCCGCCGCTGATACGCGGAGAGTATCGGGCAGCTAATACCTACAGGTTTTCGACATTATACTCGTTGGTTTCCGGACTGCTGAATTCGAAGTCGAACCCGGTGTTGACCAGCGTGTTGTGGGTGAGATGCATTCTATCTCCGTCGGTAGACCGGTGCCTGAATTCGGCATCGTCGATAAAGATATTGTTTTTCACGATGACATCTGCGTCGACGGTCTGCGTGTCATCCTCGTACCACACGCGCCACGAGTCTTTCACGACGCAGTCCTTGATGATGAAGTGTCCGTGTAACGCTTCGCAGTCCTCGTCGTTCACACGGATAAAGTCCTCCCCGTTACAGTCGACATGGATGTTGGACCAGGTGAAATCTTTCAAATGGTATACGCCGCCGTCCGTTGCGGATGAAATGCTGAACAGGGACGACGATCCGATCGTTCCCATGTTCCAGTTGTCGAATGTTACGTTTTCGATGAGCGGATCGTGTCCCTCTCCGGTTCCGGCAGGCCATATCCTGAGTCCGACACCGTCCAACCCGTCAGCGACAACGTTTCGGATGGTTAACCCGGAAAAATCGTACCGGACAAATCCGATGGTCCGTGTGGATTCAAGTGTCAGGCCATCCACTGTAACGTTCTGGGCCCGCACCCGGATCGCCCGGTTAGAGTTCGAGACCGTGCAGTCCCTGAAGTTTATGTCGTACGCATTGGGATGGGTGTTCAGCCCTTGACCACTCTGTTTTATCGAGCTGCCGACAACCGAGCAGTTCTTCAGCGGTGTCCACGGTTGGCCGCCGGATCCGCTGTCCGGCCCCGATGAACCGAACTTGTGGGCGTACCGGCCGACATTCTCCACGATACAGTTGGATACAAGAACGTGGTCGCCGAGTCCGATACAGTTCGTCCCGTAGTGGCCGGAGTGTTCGATGCGAAGATTGTGGTAGTGGTGGTTAAACGGTTCATGTGCCTGTGTGGCGCTGTCGGGCACCTTCCTTATATAGCAGTTCCGTATAGTCGTGTTCCGTGTCCGTGAGACAACGATGCCGTCCTCACTCCACGGCCCCGTGTCCCCAACATCCTCAATCCGCATCGCTCCGACAACCTCGAATCCGTCGATGACAAGGTTCTCTGCGGGGAAGTTCACCTTCCACACCTCTCCACCGCTCGCTGAATAGTCAAATGTTACCCCGCTCTGTCCGTCCTTGATAATGAGACTGTTCGCACTCTCATCGACATCCGAAATGACAAGCATCTCGGCAGTCGTCCCTCCTTCTCTGCTGTGATTGACCCATTGCTGATCCCGGTCATGCAGAACGATCACGTCACCTGGTTCATATCCGCTCGCATCGTCCACGTCAATGGTGCCGTCATATCGTGACACCGACGACGACAGATCCGTCCGGTTCGTGTAGACATCTTCATTCCAGTCCGGATGGCTTCGTGGCTGATCGATGATATTATTCGAATCCGTGGAACCCTCCGGAAGTTCCGACCTGATCACGGCCCTGTTCGGCGACCAGAGGGTCAGGTTATCGGTTGGCGGTAGTGTGAACTCTCCCCATTCCCCGTTATTCGGCCCCTGCCCACGGAAGAAGATAACAAGATCACCGTCTCCCGCCGCATCAACAGCGTCCTGCGCCGTACTGTAATCATGTGCAAAGATGACATCAGCCTCAGACCATTTGCTCCCTCCGCCCCCGTTTCCGTTCGCCGTATTGTCAACGTACTCCTTGTTCGCAATATCATTGGAATCTGTGGGGGTAGACGTGACCGTTCCTGTAGAAGCGTGTATAGCCCCGACATCCCCGATATCATTCCCCTGCAGATCCAGCGTCCCGTCCGTCCCGATTTCGAACTGTGTGTCTCCTGCGAGGTCCCGGTACCGGAACGCATTATCACTCCGGATGTCGAACGCGGCCGCGTTCTTTCCGACCATCGCAGCACCGAGTCCAGCCGCACCGAGCATCCCAGCCTTTTTCAAAAACTGGCGGCGATCGATACTGTGTTCCTTCACTACGTTCTGACGGGTATCTGCGTGCGCCGGTTCTCCTGTTAACTGCTGTAACAGTTCCTGTTGTTCCTGTACCTGGCGTTGAAGCTCTGCAACCGTTTTCTCCAGTTCGTCCCGTTTCAGTATTGTTCACCTCTGCTGTCAGATATACGGCGCCTGTACATTTTCTTTAGCTGATGTCTATATTATCACGGATGACAGTATCTGTGTCGCCGTTACCGCGGATGCCATCATTACCGTTTGGCAGGAAGTTGTCGACGATGAACCCAGAACTGGCGCCGTCCGTATTCCGGATGGCATCGTCGTCCCGGCCGACCAGTGTTGCCTCCTGTATTCGGAAATGATCGGCGCCTCCCCTGAGACGGACTGCGGTCTCTGGACCCTCTACATGGCCGCCTCTGAGGGTAAAGTATTCGCCGTCTGGTCGGACGGCGTCGCTGTGACCGGATCCTCCCTCCGAGTAAATATTGCAGTCAATGACCTTGCAGTGGTCCGTTCCCAGCCTGACAAGGCCGTCAGAGTCGTACGCGTCCCCGGTCTGCTTGATGTCACAGCTTTCCAGCACCATCCAGACCTCGTCTGCGTCGTAGGGGTTGTCTGCGGTCCTGGAGTGCCGTATGATGCCGGAGTGGTCTGGAGGATCGTCAAGTTCAACAACCGTGTCCTCGACGCGTGCCGTCCCAGTTTCGCCACGGGACCGGATTATACGGCTGACCGTGTCCACATCGCTGGACACCTCAATGTAACAGTTCCGGGCGACATGACCGGTTCCGCCCTGGAAGTACAGGATGTCTGGAGAGAACAGGTGGTCGTCTTTCTCGTCCGTGATACCCATTCGGACCGAGTCGACCAGTGTGTTATCTGTACCGGATCGAACCTGTGAATTATTGTTGTTGTAGTACCGGCCGCCCTGGACGATAAGCCGTCCCGTTTCCTCGCCGAGATTCCGGCTGGACCGGAGGCCGTTGTCTTGCCAGTACTGGAGCTGGCAGTCTACGACGCGTACTGTGGCGTCTGGCTCAATCACCGATATCAGGATACCGGCTGACCACTCGTCACTACTGGTAGACATGACCTGTCCCTCGTTCGCGATGAACCGTTCGATCCGTACCTGCGCCCGGTCGTATGCCCGGACACGAAGCGGACCCGAATCACCGTTATTGATCCGGTCGAGAACCCGGATATCCTGGACCACGGCCCGACCGTTGCCGTTCACCGCGAGAGTCAGAACCCGGTCCCCTGTCGACCCGTCCCCGGTCACATCAATGTTCCGCATGACGAACGTGTCCATGTGCTCTCCGTCAGATGGATCACCGGCACGGACCATCGTCGTATCAGCGCCGAACCGGAACTCCGTCCCCGCGACTCCGACCAGTGCAACGTTATCATACCCACTCAGGTCTGCAGACCCGTCAAAACGGTACTCTCCAGATGGGAACACCATCAGTGTTTCATCGTCTATCACGTCCTCGATATCACTGGATACGTCAGAGTTCCCCGTATTATCGATCCCGCGTTCGACGGCATCAATCACGTTCCAGCCTTCAAACGAAATCCTGTTTACGCGTACACCAGTATACCCATCGGGCTCAATCGTGTCGCTGTCGACCTCCCGCCACGCCGAATCTCCAGTACTACTGGTCTCCACGTCAGCGTTCAATGCTCCATCTTCAATGAAGAGGTTGTCGCCCGTGATTTCAGTAAGTTCCGTATTACCGGTAAGCCCGCCATTGAGACCGTTGAGTGTGACGGTTCCGTCCTGATCCACTTCAAGCAGCGTGTCTCCTGCGAGGTCCCGGTACCGGAACGCATTATCACTCCGGATGTCGAACGCGGCCGCGTTCTTTCCGACCATCGCAGCACCGAGTCCAGCCGCACCGAGCATCCCAGCCTTTTTCAAAAACTGGCGGCGGTTTACTGTACCGGCGTCATGGGGCAGGTTCGAGGGAGAAGGAGTTTGCCGTTCCTCTTTCAACCGTTGAATCTCACCGGCCTGTGCGTCAAGCTTATCTTTTAGCCGTTCAACCTTTTTCTCTAATTTGTCCTGTCCTGTCAGCTCCAGCTCATCTCTCCGCTGTCTCCTTTCCTCATTATCTCCTCTCATGATTCCAGTATTAACTAATTTGAGAATCTCACTATTAACGTTTCCTCCCTCTCACGCGTCTACCGCGTGGTCACGATCGGATCGTCCAGCACCAGTACGGTGTGTTCGGCCTGTGAGACCATGCCGCCTTCTTTATCTTTCAACACGTCGTAGGCGTGGAGGTTGCCAGCACGCACAAGTTTCGAGACCGTGGTCTCAACACGTGGTCTCGGGATGCCGGTGATCCAGCGGGCGGCGAACGGAAGGGTGCGGAACTCATTCTTGATCTCGCCCAGCACCTTCCGCTCCATGCGGCCACGAACCCTGTCGTTCTCCAGCCGGTAGATGTTGCCTTCCTTGCCGTTCTTCACTTCGCCGGCACCGGTCGTGGCGAACGGTTCAATCGCGATCGCCTGCCCCGCCTTCAGCGTCTCCTCAGTGTCCGTCACGATGTTCGGGATGCTGTTACCGGCGTGCTGCACGTACTGCTCCACGCCGTGGCCGCTCAGGTTCCGGATCGGCTTGAACCCGTAGCCCTCGATCGTGTCCTGGATGACCTCGCCGATCCGGCCCACGTTCAGTCCTGGTTCGATGATATCCAGCGCGTTCTGCAGCGCCTCCTCGGATGCTTTGACAAGCTCATCGTGTTCGGCGGACAGGTCAACGGTCGCGGCCGTGTCACCGATGTAGCCGTCCACCTGCACACCGACATCGATGTTGACCACGTCGTCCTCTCCCAGTGTTGCATCGTCGTGGATGGACGGCGTGTAGTGCGCCGCCACATCATCCACAGAAATATTGACGGGGAACGCCGGTTTCGCGCCCTCTTCACGGATATGGCCTTCAACAGTCTCCACGATCTTCGTGAATGCGACACCCGGCTCCAGCAGGTCCAGCCCTTTCTCTCTGGCCTCCTTTGCGATCCGGCCGGCCTCCCGGTACTTCTCAATAGTATCTTCGTCCATCCTAATCCACGTGTTAGCGTATTCAGGTACAGTATTATATGCGTTACATGATGCGGCATGCGCCGGTGTCCTGGCCTGTTTCTGTCACGGTCTGTGCCACGATGTCCACGACCTCGGGGTCGAGCGAGGACGGGATGATATTGTCCGGTGCCGGTTCGTCCACGAGGTCGGCGATGGCATCTGCAGCGGCCAGCATCATCTCCGTGTTCACCTCGGCCGCGTAGCACTTGAGGCAGCCGCGGACGATGCCGGGGAACGCGATCGAGTTATTGATCTGGTTCTGGAAGTCGGACCGGCCCGTGCCCACGATGTATGCTCCCGCGTCTTTCGCGTCTTCCGGCATGATCTCAGGCTCCGGGTTTGCCAGGGGGAACACGATCGCATCGTCGTTCATGCTGCGCACCATCTCCTTTGAGACAATATCTGGCGCGGACAGTCCGATCATCACGTCCGCATCTTCAAGTGCTTCCTGCAGTGTTCCTTCCACTTGATCCGGATTGGTCTGTTCGGCGATCTTGCGCTGCGTATCGTTCAGTTCGTCCATGCCGGCGTGGATGATGCCTTGCTGGTCCACCATGACGATGTTGTCGGCACCTGCTGCCTGTAACAGTTTGGCGGTGCCGATCCCTGCGGCACCCGCACCGATGATCACGATGCGGGCCGTTTCAATATCTTTATCAACCAGCGGAAATGCGTTCCGAAGTGCAGCCAGGACCGCGATGGCAGCACCGTGCTGGTCGTCGTGGAACACCGGTATCTTCAGCCGGTTCTTGAGTGCTTCCTCGATGTGGAAGCATTTCGGTGATGCGATATCCTCCAGCATGATGAACCCGAACATGGAGTGCAGGCGCGCCACCGTGTCCACGATAGCATCCGCATCCGTCTCGTCCAGCACCAGCGGGAACGCGGAGACGCCGCCCAGTTTCTCGATCAGGAGACACTTGCCTTCCATGACCGGGATGGATGCTTCCGGACCGACATCGCCCATCCCCAGGACCGAGGTGCCGTCCGTTACAACGCCGACCATGTCGCCTTTCGCCGTGTACCCGTAGACGTTGTCAGGATCCTCCTGGATCTTCGTCACGACCTCTGCCACGCCCGGCGTGTACGCCTTGCTCAGGTCTTCCTCGGTTTCCAGCGGGACCGTTCCCTCCACCTTTATCTTTCCGTTGTTCCGGTGGTAGTCAAGCGGCATATCCAGTTGATTCTTCACACAGGCACCCTTTTATGGTCTTCGCACTGACCGCCTCGGGAATGAACCATGATACTGGTCACGAATGCTTTTTATGCAACGGTTCCCCATGAAAAGGCGTATGTCACTGCTTGGCGTGTTATCTTTGGAGTTTGTTGTTATCGTGTTCACCGCGATCCTGTCCGTAATCGGTTACTACTTCCATCTTCTGCGGCGGTTCCTCCAGGCTATCCGACGCCTTCTGCAGGGCAAACATCCTGTACCAGAACACTCCGGGTATCCGGGAGAATCGCGTGAGGATTAGCAGTCTACCGTAACACAAGAATGGGCTTACAGCTGGTCGATGACCGCTCCTGTCATCTGTTCCGTCGATGCTGATCCACCGAGGTCGGCGGTGACGTGCTCGCCCTCCCTGATCACCGTAAAGAGCGCGTTTCGCAACCTGGCCGCTTCAGCGTCTTCACCGATGTGGTCCAGTAACATGGCCGCGGACCGCATCAGTGCGGACGGATCCGCTTTGTTCTCGCCCGCGATGTCCGGCGCGGTGCCGTGCACCGAGGCGAAGACGGCTGTCTCGTCACCGACATTGGCGGACGGGATCAGTCCGACCCCGCCGACCAGTCCAGCCGTGAGATCTGAGAGGATGTCGCCGTAGAGGTTCTGTGTCACGATCACGTCGAACCGTTCCGGCTCAAGCACCAGCTGCTGGGCCACGTTGTCCACCAGAAGATGTTCGTACGGGATATCGTACTCCTCGGCCACGTTCTCGGCCACGTCCATGAACAATCCGTCCGTGTACTTCATGATGTTCGCCTTGTCCACGGCGGTGACCTTTTTCCTTCCGTGGCGCTCCGCGTACTCGAATGCATGGCGGACGATACGTTCCGATCCGGTACGGGAGATCGGTTTCAAGCTGTACGCGCTGTCTCCCCGTGTTTCTATATCGCGGCTGCGAAGGAACCGATGCATCGCGTCCGCATCATCCGTGCCCTGCTCGAACTCGATGCCGGCGTACACGTCCTCCAGGTTCTCCCTGACCACAACGGTATCGATCTGTTCCGGGTCGTTGATGCGGCTGGACACACCAGGAAGATATCGGCAGGGCCGGACGTTCGCATACAGATCCAGTCTGTTGCGGAGTGCCACGTTCACGCTGCGGAACCCGGATCCGACCGGTGTCGTTACCGGACCCTTCAACGCCACACCCGCATCTCGTACCGTTTCAACCGTTTCGTCCGGGAGCGGTGTGCCGTGCTCCTCGATCGCGGTGTTTCCCATCGGCGCCTCCACGAACTCGAGGTCAACGTCCAGTGCTTCAAGGCAGGTGCGGGCGGCGGACACGACCTCCGGACCGACACCATCTCCTTCGATCAGGGCGATCGTGGTCATAGCAGGGCTTCGGCCTCGCCGCACATCTCCTTCAGTGTTTCCGCGGACTCATCGAACGCCTCCTGTTCAGATCCGGTCAGGTCCCATTCCACGATCTCTTCGACACCGTTCCTCCCCAGCCTGCAGGGTACGCCGATGCTGACGTTTTTGTGGCCGTACTCGCCGTCGAGGATGGCGGAGCACGGGATGACGCGCTGCTCGTCCCGGACGATGGCGTCGATCACTTCTGCCACGCCGAGTGTCGGCGCCCACTGGGTGCCGCCTTTCCGGGAGATGACGTCCATCGCGCTCTGCCTGATCTGTTCCTTGATCTCCGGCTTGTCATCGTCCGGGATGTCTGCGGACTGGCCGTTCACGGTGACACGGGAGAAGACAGGAACCTGGGTTTCGCCGTGCGCCCCGATGACGTGGCCTTCGGTCGTGCTGGGTGCGGTGTCCAGCTGCTTTGCCAGCACGTACTGGAAGCGCGCCGAGTCCAGCCATCCGCCGAACCCCACAAACCGTTCCCGCGGATAGTCGGATACGATCGAGTGGGTGTAGTTGATCGGGTCCATCGGGTTGGTGGTGGTGACAAATACGGCATCGTCACCGAACTCATTGTCGTGGATGGCGTCCATGATCTCGGCGTTGACCTCCAGCAGGTCGGCGCGGGTCATCCCCTCCTTCCGGGGTTTGCCGGCGGTCACCGCGACCACGTCACTGCCGTCCGCATCCTCGTATGAACCCTGGCGGATGATCGTATCGGAAAAGGTGGCGGCCGCATGGGACATATCAAGTGCCTCGCCTTGCGCCTTCTCCTCGTTTAGATCAACTATCCTTATCTCGTCGAACAGGTCACGAAGCGCCACGTTGTATGCGACGCCCGCACCGATCGTTCCCGCACCGATCACTGTCAGCTTCATACAACGGTTCATTGGCAGGCGCGATACATCAAGGTTACGGTATTATACTAACGGGCAGCTCTGTCCACCCGGGATAATATCAGGCGGATAGTTCTTGAGCTGTGTCCACTTCCTGATGTTAGGAGCATCAATGACCTTTGGGAAGGTCACGTGGACATCAAATCCGTCGTTAAGACGGTGGAGATGGACGCTGTGATCCGTGCTGTCCACGTCTGCGCCAAGCATCTGTTGGTATGCTTCATCGTCCCTGACCTTCTTCAGTTCGTTGCGGAGTTCCTCGACGGCGATGATGTCATCCACTGTAACAGTGTTCATCCCTGGAATGTCGCTCATGGGAATGTCGGGAGCCTGTTCCGTTGCACCTCGCTGTGGATTGATCCGTACAAGTGCCTCATCAACGTTCCAGGTATCGAAATACAGTGACTGAACGTCTTCTGCCTCCGGAACGTATTGCCTGGATTCTGCGATGTCACACAGTTGGTCCAACGCATTCAACGATGTCTCGGCTGCGTTATCAGACCTCCCGAGCGGTGAGGGGATATCGGGAACGTCCCCCGTCCGATACCTTGATTGGAGCATGTGCGTATACATATCGAGGTGGTCCGACCCCGTGTCACCACTGAACCCAGCATTGACCCCACTGTATGCACGAGATCCATAATGGCCCTGGTTTATCGATACTGTGATACTGTCCGCCTCCGCGGCAAGATTCCGGGCATAAGACATCCAGGCATCATCTCGAAGCGCATTCTCCACTGTCCCAATAATTACTTCCAGCGATCCCTCCGCATACACCTCATCAAGCGACTCTGCGTATGCTTCTACGGATTCTTCAGAAACACCGTATACCTCCCTCACAGGCGGTTCTATAGGCTTCCCTGTATTGTCCATCGTCCATTCCTCGTCCGTCTGGTCCGCCCACTCCCTGTCTACCAGTTCCGCTGATCCTCCGTATGTCGGTGCACCAACTCGGGTTTCGGGTGGCACACCTTCTTCAACCAGTTTCTCTGCCTCCTCCGCAAGTGACTGTAACCGCTGCTCGTATGGCTCCCAGTCCATACCGCCCCCTACTCTCCGAATTTTAAATCTGTTCCGCTACCGTGACGACATAACGGATAGGTAGACGTTTCACCGGGAACGTGTATTAACGGACCTCCCAGATATCTGTCGGTGTCTGTCGTTCAGGTGCGGGTGCCGCCCATGATGAGGTCCGGGTCACGGAGGATCTCCTCCCATGCCTGGCGGTCTCTCCGCGTTGGTTCATCCGCGATCACCGCGTCCACCCCCGGAACCGTGATATGGTATTTGCCGCCGCCGGTTCCATGCACCTGCAGCCGGTACGATCCCGGTGTCATAGTACGCATGCCCGGGGCGATGCGTTCACCGTCCAGACCCAGTTCCTGTACCCCGATCCGGGTGTGGCCGTTGATGATGCGTTCCACCTGTGCGACCGTGTCAAACCATTCATCGAAGAACACGCGCTCAAACGAGTACGCATCCTCCCCGTGGTCGAACCGGGCGAACTCCAGGGGCTCGTCGCGGCCGCTTTCAAGGCGTGACAGGTCGTACGCGGCAAACTCCTCATTCGTCGGCCGCCAGTAGAACTCGAGATCCGTGTCGTACGTGACCACGACATCGTACAGCTCCTCTTCCTCATACCGTAACAGTGTGGTGTCCACATCACTGTACATGATCCTGTCATCGACCGGGTTGAAATCCACGATGATGTCCCGGGTGCCGGACAGCTCGAAATCCTCTGCCTCTGTTGCGCGGTCATCACAGTACGTCTCATCGTCCCCTGCTCCGTTTCCGCTGTACGCGACTACTGCGGGGGCCGTGGCTGCAGCGCCCAGTGCTCTGAGAACGTTTCGCCGGGTTTCCATACGCCACGGATACCCTGACGACCTTTTAACAGGCCACCATGTTTCCACAGGCAGCGGACACCTGGAAATACCTGTTCCCGGAACTTACATAAGCCGGTCCTGTACACAGACTATGTGTTATGCCGGAGATACACAAGGGGCTTGAAGGCGTGTATATCGATGAGTCAAACATCAGCCGCGTGTTCGGTGATGAGGGGAAGCTGACGTACCGCGGGTACTGGATCGATGACCTGGCGCAGCACTCCACCTACGAGGAAGTGGTGTACCTGTTGCTGTACGGCGAGCTGCCGGACCAGGAGGAGCTGGATGCGTTCACGAACCAGCTTGCAAGCCACCGTGAAATAAGCGATACAACCAGAAACGTTATCGACGGGATGGCCGATGCCGGGCCGATGGATGTGCTGCGGACCGCGGTCTCGTCCACAGCAGAAGCTACAGAAGGAGAATTCTCCGTGGAGGAGAACCGGCAGCACGGGATCGAGATCATCGCAAAGGTTCCGACGATCCTGGCATACTTCAACCGGGTGCGGAACGGGGAGGAACCGATCAAGCCACGCGAGGACCTGTCGCATGCCGCCAACTTCTACTACATGCTGCACGGCGAGGAACCGACCGAGGTGCAGGAGCACGCGGTGAACACCGCGATGGTGCTGTACGCGGAACACGGGATGAACGCGTCCACGTTCACCGCGGTGACGATCGCGTCCACGCAGGCCAACATGTACTCCGCCGTCACCGGCGGGATCGGTGCGCTGCAGGGGCCGCTGCACGGCGGGGCGACGGAAACCGTCGTGGATATGCTGGACGATATCGGGTCTGCCGACAGCGTGGCGGACTGGGTGGACGCCCGGATAGACGCGCATGAAAAGATTCCGGGCTTCGGTCACCGCGTCTACAGGAGTGTGGATCCACGGTGTGCGCAGTTCGCCCGCGTCTACCAGGAGCTTGTTGATGAGGACGGTGAGTCAGCACGCCTGGAACTGATCGAGACGGTGCATGAGTATGTTGTTGAGGAGAAAGGGCTTGGTGAGAAAGGGATCTACCCGAACACGGACCTGTACTCGGGTACCGTGTACAGCGCGCTCGGCATCGATCCTGACCTGTACACGTGCATGTTCACGATGGCGCGTGTCGCGGGATGGGTGGCGCACGTCCTTGAACAGTGGGAGGACAACCGCATCCTCCGGCCCCGGGTAGAATACACCGGAGAGGTCGGAAAGGAGTTTGTACCGGTCGAGGAACGGTAACGGGTAGAACCCGACTACTCCTTCATCGCGGTCGCCTCGATCTCGATAAGGGCGCCGGCAGGGAGTGCCGATACTTCTACTGCGACACGGGCAGGCGCGTGTTCGCCGACGTGGTCCGCATAGACCTCGTTCACGGTTTCGTAGTCTTGCATGTCGACCAGGTAGATACGGGTTTTCAGCACGTGACGCCAGCCACAGTCTGCAGCGGCCAGTACCGCCTCCAGGTTTTCCAGTGCCTGCCGGGTTTGCTCCGTTATTCCGTCCACCAGGTCGCCGTCCGCGGTCAGCCCGATCTGCCCCGAGCATTCCACGGTCCCATTGTGTTCACGGGCCTGGACGTACGGACCGATCGCCGCCGGTGCATCCTCTGTCGTGATCTCCTTCATGGTATCCTCCTCTATGAATTATACGTGCAGCCGTTCCAGGAGCGTCTGGGCATCCATCTTGGTAAGATCGTTGGTC
>JALDAF010000039.1 GCA_022729315.1 Candidatus Nanohalalkaliarchaeum halalkaliphilum
CGGCGGTGGCGTGATGGGAGTAACGGTCCTTCTGTTTTTTCCCGGTCTTGTATTCGAGGCGTGCTGTTGGGAGGGTCACGTGTTCCTCGACCTCGACCTGTGGGGAGATGCGGTAGGTGAGTATACGTTCTTCGCCGGGGTTGACCCGTCCAAGCTTCCACTCCAGTTCTGTGCCTTCCTCGCCCTGCCGGATCTTTTCTGGTGGTGAGGCATCGAATTTTTCGACGAGTGTGGCGATGCTGGGCACGAAGTCACGGACCACGACGTTGTCCATGACTTTCCCGGACCGGTTCTGGATCACGAGGTGGACAGAGTGTTTTCCACCTTTCCGGAAGCTCTTCTTTTTGATGGCGGGGCGTCGATGTTCGTAGAGTCCGACCGCTGCCGTGCCAAGGAGGACAACGATGATCGCGAGCGGCACCCAGTAGTTGAGGCGGTACGTGACGCTGTTTCCGTCACCGGGTTCCAGCACCCCCAGTTCCCAGGTGTATGTCGTGGTACCGTCCACGGTCACGGCTTGGGCTGGTTCGGGGTCGAAGGAGACAAAGTAGCTCATGTAGGACGGGACGGATGCGGTTACGTCAGTGTCTGTGGCCGGTGCGTTCCCATCGTTCTGTGCTGTCACCGTTTTCCTATGGGTTACAAGGTTGAAGCTGCTGCTGCGGTGTGTTTCCACGTTCGGTGCTTCACGGATATCGATCTTCGCGGTCTGTGCGTCCTGGATGCCGCCGTCCCGGTCCTGTATCGTCACGGTCACATCCTTTGTTCCTGCGTCAAACCGGTCCAGTTCAAACGTTGCGGTGTGATCCTGTGCCTCGGATTCACGTAGTCCGGCGATACCGGAGATCTCTGTCCGGTTGTCCAGTGTGAACACGGCCTGGTACTCGTTCCTGTCAAGCTGCCGGCGGACAACATTCTGTACCGTGGCAGAGGCGGTAACGTTCTCTCCCGGGTCGTACGTTTCTTTATCCGTTTCGAACGAGAGAAGGAGTACGTCCCGTTCCTGCAGTGTCCGGAATGTCGGGTCGTGGGTGATGTGCTCACCGTTGCCTGCCGTCACCGTTATCTCGACGCCACGTCGTTTAGCAACAGTATCCTCCCGTGGACTGGCGTACAGTATCGAATACCCTATCTCTCCCGGTTCCACGGTTATCGAACGGGGGTAGGGGCCGGAATACCAGATATCGGTTGCCCGGTACGTGATCGTGAACTCCTCCACGTCCTCACCGGTGTTCTCCACGGTGATGTTAAACAGGGCTACCTCTCCGTCACCTGCCGTGACCCGTGGTTCCAGTATTTCGACGTCAGCCTCGAAATGCTCCGCTGCAACAATTGGACTTATAAAAACAGCGAATGATACAAGTAGTACTACCTTCCTGTAGCCCATACACGTTAATTTGTAGCCGGTCTATATAATATTTGGCTCCGGTCTGCAGAACTGATCGTTTCCAGCAACTCCTCGGCGGGGTGGTGTAGCGGCTTAACATAGGGCCTTTGGGAGGCTCTGCCCCCGGTTCAAATCCGGGCCCTGCCATCGCCTTCGGCGCTGCTGGATCCCGTGTTTTGAAGCAGGAGAAAACACAGTTTTCAAGGTTGAAATCCGGGGCCTGCCATATAATTAACGGATTTGATAGCTCCAGAAAATCTCCGATTTTCATCAGGGTTCAAATCCTGGCCCTGCCACTTCTTCCACGGATTTTACTCCTCCCATCTGCTCTGCAGAAGCCCGGGGTTCAAATCCGGGGCCCTGCACTTGCCTTTGAAATCATGTAATTCTATGGGTGTGGGAGAAAGAAAAAAGAAAGAAAAAAGGTGGTTAGTGGGGGGTGAGTCCGAGGCCGGTGTGGAACTGCTGGATGTTGTCCTGGACCCGTTGTTTGAGTTCGTGTTCGTTGACGTTCATGGCGGTGAGGTGGGGGTGGTGTGCTGTCAAAAGTTTTGCTATGGCTGAACTGTACTGGGAGATTTTGGCGGATAGTTCCTCCTGTTTTTCGAGTGGGAGGTTCTGGATTTCGGGGGCCAGTGCCTCTTTGGCGTGCTGTGTTTCGTTCCGTTTGCGTTCTGCCAGTTGGGATGTGATCTGTTGGAAGAGCGGTTCTTCCACGTGACTCAGTTCTTCGTACATCGTCTGGGCGGCGGGGCCGCCGATGGTTTCCATGCCGAGGAGGAGTGGGAGGGTATCGGTCTCAGAGAACAGCTGGCGGTAGCACATCATGATAGGTTTGGAGATGCTTGCACTTGCGTTGGTCTGTTCGATGTACCGGCCCCAGATGTCGGCATCATCAAGCTTGTGGGCTGACAGGTAGACGGCAAGTTTGGTGAGGTCTGCCGTGGTGTTTTCGACCTCTTGCTTGATGATCTTGCCGCACAGGATGAGATGGGACGTGTTTGCGTAGTGGAACTGTGTTGCAGCGGCGGTGGTTGCGGTGAGCACGTGTTCGTCGACGTCAAGCGGATGGTTCCAGTCGATCTGTTTCCAGCCGGCTTCATCCATCTCTCCGATGCAGGAAACCGTACCGAAGTCCATACCGCGTTCGTAGACGACGTGTGCCGGAAGTTTCGGTTCGTTTGTCATGTTAATCGCCTGTGTTGCCGTAGGTACGTGTAGTAGTGTTCTGTGTGTGTTTCTCCATTCAGGTCACCGACCGTGATTGGGTACGGAACAGTTAAAAGGGGAGAATAAATCTTCCTGTTTCTGTGTTTCGGAACTATTACCAGATTTTTGTCTGGTGAAAAAAGTAGTAACCCTGCGCTCATCATATCTATACATACGTATAGTGTGCGCGGTCGGCTATACTGCTTCTGTGGCAGCGGAAACCGTTTCAACGTGCTCCCGCGGCGTGTAGATCCGGATCTCGTTCTGCCGCTGGAGGGATGCTTTCAGTGCAGGTGGGAGGTCTGACACCTGTTCCAGACTGCGGACCTGGTCT
Source organism: Candidatus Nanohalalkaliarchaeum halalkaliphilum (assembly GCA_022729315.1). Taxonomy (GTDB): domain Archaea; phylum Nanohalarchaeota; class Nanosalinia; order Nanosalinales; family Nanohalalkaliarchaeaceae; genus Nanohalalkaliarchaeum; species Nanohalalkaliarchaeum halalkaliphilum. The sequence goes on from JALDAF010000039.1 coordinate 2,931, forward strand.
TCGACCAGTACCGGTACGTCGTAGGTCCGGGATTCGTCCCGTTTCAACACGTCCACGATCACCTCTCCCTCTGACAGTCCGGTCTTCGCCAGCAGTTCCTCTTCCCGCTCTGCCGGATCAAGACCGCTGTTCTCCGGGTTCCGGACCGCGATCTTGTGCAGTTCCCGGTTATCGATCCGGTCCATCAGCCACTGGGACCGGTCATTGTTCCGAAGCCGGTGCACCAGCTCCGGTTCATCCATGTACGGCAGCTCCTCCACCGAGACATCACCGTCCTCTCGCAGCATGCGGAACGCTTCCCGGAACATGCTTGAGGCGACCCGGGACGTCCGGTGCATGTAGACCGTGGGTATCATCAGGTACCGGGCCGTGAGCAGGCTTTCCAGTGCGTTCAGGTATTTCCCGTCAAACACCAGGTCGCCGTCGTGGATGCAGGCGCTCCGGATGATGGTGGAGGCGTCGATCGTGCCGTACGCCACCCCGGTATAGTGCGCGTCCCGCATCAGGTAGTCCATCCGGTCCACGTCGATGTGGCCGGCCACGATACTTCCCAGTCGGCCTTCGCCCTCGATCAGCCGGATAACCCGGTTCGGGTGGATGCCGTGATCCTGTAAGATGTCGCTGATCCGGGAGTTCCGGATCTTCTTCTTCGAGAAATGCTCGTGGCTCAGACCGTGGTCGTTGAGGATATGGTCGGTGCTGTGGGAGAACGGGCCGTGACCCATGTCATGCAGCAGCGCTGCCAGCCGCAGCTCCTGTGCCCGCCCCTCACCGACGTTCAATGCATCCGCGAACATATTTGCGATGTGCAGGGCGCCCAGCGAATGTTCGAACCGGGTATGGGTCGCGGATGGGTATACCACGTTCGAAAACCCGAGCTGCCGCACCCGCCGCAACCGCTGCATCTCCGGCGTGTCCAGCACCGCCTCTTCCAATTCGTTCAACGTGATGTATCCGTGGACCGCGTCCTGAACGTGCATACCTCACTGTTAGTTTTTAAACTATAAATTATTCGCTATCATAAAGGGGTTACAGAAAGCGCGGGTGCACCGCCAGATGGGAGACACCGCCTTTTAATCGGGGGGATCATGAGAATTGTTCTGAGAACCGTTCCGTGTGCGCCACTGCCTCGTCCACGAAGTCCTGGAACCGGTCCTCGTAATCCGCGTCAACGAGGTTGCTGTCGTCGTCGAACACGTTCCTGACCTGTTTCACGGGAAGACTGGGGCCGGGATGTGCATGTAACTCCAGCACGATGTTTTCAAGGTGCTGCTTTGCGCGGACACCGCCCCATGGCCCGCCGGACACGGTGACAAACGAGAACGGTTTTCCTTCGTACTCCGGGTAAAGGTAGTCTATCAGGTTCTTCAACGCGCCCGGGATGGAATGGTTGTACTCCGGTGTCACGATCACGATACCGTCCGCATCCTCCACCTTCTGCCCGAACCGCTCCACAGCTTCCGGTGGAGTTCCCGGATCCTTGTAGCGCCGCGTCTCCATCAGCGGGATATCATGCTCCTTCATGTCGAACAGTTCTGCTTCGTGCTCCGCGTTCAGCAGCGCTGTCACGTACCGTGCGGCGTGGATCGACTTACGACCGGTTCTGACCGTGCCCTGTATCACCAGAAACTGCATCGTACTGATGCTGTGTTACCCGAGCTTAAAAAACACGGTGCCTGTTGAAGGACGTGGACTGGACGGTAATTTTATATCCCCGTCTCACGCGTGAGTGTACATGGAAGAACTGATACAGGAACCAGACGTTGACCGGTTCCAGATCCTTGACCAGGACGGGAACATCGTGGACGAAGACCGTGAACCCGACCTGTCCGATGAGGAACTACTGGAGCTATACGAGTACATGGTGCTTGGAAAGGTCACGGACAAGAAGTTCTTCAAGCTGCAGCGTCAGGGCCGGTTCGGCACGTTCGCCCCGTGCCGGGGACAGGAGGCGGCACAGGTCGGATCAGCCTATGCGCTGGAGGACCGGGACTGGATGTTCCCCGCGTTCCGGGAGACCGCGGTCTGGCCGGTCCGTGACCTGCCGTTGGAGGGATTGATCCAGTACTGGCAGGGCGATGAGAAAGGGATGCAGATCCCGGAGGATAACAATGATTTCATGATCGCTGTTCCTGTCGGCTCACAGACGCTGCACGCTGCCGGCAGCGCATGGGCATCCAAGCTGAACGGAGAGGACGCCGCAACGCTCGTCTACTTCGGTGACGGCGCCACCAGCGAAGGCGATTTCCATGAAGCCATGAACTTCGCCGGTGCGTTCGACCTGCCGTGCATCTTCCTCTGCCAGAACAACCAGTACGCGATATCCGTGCCACGTGACCGGCAGACCGGGGCCAGCAGCCTGGCGCAGAAAGCAGTGGCGTACGGATTCCCCGGACTGCAGGTGGACGGGAACGACATCCTTGCCATGTACGTCGCCACGAAACACGCACTGGAACGGGCGCGGAACGGTGACGGCCCGACCATGGTCGAGGCGTACACGTACCGGCTGGGCGACCACACCACCTCCGACGATGCGGACCGGTACCGGGATGAGGAAGAGGTCGAGGAATGGAAGGAGAAAGATCCGATCACCCGGTTCGAAGCCTACCTGAAGGAGAAGGATATCCTGGATGATGAGACGATTACGGAGATCGAGGAGGAGATGAAGGATCGTATTAATGAAGCCGTCAAGGCGGCGGAGGAACGGGACGACCCGGAGCTGGCGGACATGTTCCAGTATCACTACGAGGAGATGCCGCCCCGGCTCCAGAACCAGCTTGAACATTTGAAAGAGATGGAGGAGGATAACTGATGATTGAGATGAACCTGTTGCATGCAGCGTCTCGAAACTTATTCTGCCGAGGTGATGTACTGTGGCAGAAATGAATGTGGTGGAGGCGGTGCGGGATGCACTGGATACGGAACTTGCGAATGATGACGATGTAGTGTTGATGGGGGAGGATATCGGTGTGGACGGCGGTGTGTTCCGTGCCACGGACGGTCTTATCGATGAGTACGGTGAGGACCGGGTGATCGACACGCCGCTCGCCGAGTCCGGGATCGTTGGGACCGCGATAGGGTTGGCGGTCCGTGGGTTCAGACCGGTCGCAGAGATCCAGTTCTCCGGGTTCATCTACCCGGCGTTCGACCAGCTGATCTCACATGCCTCCCGGATCCGGAACCGGAGCCGTGGCGCGTACACCTGCCCGCTCGTGGTCAGGGCGCCGTACGGCGGCGGTATCCAGGCACCGGAACACCACTCCGAATCCATGGAAGCGCTGTACGCGCACACACCGGGACTGAAGGTGGTGATCCCGTCCACCCCGGCCGATGCGAAGGGACTGCTGATCTCCGCGATCCGTGACCCGGACCCCGTCGTGTTCCTGGAGCCGAAGAAGGTGTACCGCGCGTTCAAGGAGGAGGTGCCGGACGGTGAGCACACCGTGCCGATCGGTGAGGCGAACGTGGTGCAGGAGGGTGAGGACGTGACCGTGGTATCCTGGGGTGCGATGATGCGGCCCACGCTGGCTGCAGCAGAGAACGTGGATGCGTCGGTCGAGGTCATCGATCTGCGGACCATCTCCCCGCTGGACCTGGACACCCTGTATGAAAGCATCGAGAAGACAGGGCGGCTCGTCGTCGTGCATGAGGCACCGAAATCGTGCGGTGTCGGCGCGGAAATCTCGGCCACCATCAACGAACACGACCTCCTCTACCTGGAAGCACCGATCCGCCGCGTCACCGGGTTCGACACGATCATGCCACAGTACAAGCTGGAGGACGAGTACCTGCCTGACGAGAACCGGGTCATCCAGGCGATACAGGACGTTGTCAACTTCTGAACCTATACTGGCGACCATCCGGTGCCAGTGTTCTCGTAGTTACCATCAGTGACTGTGCCGTCTGCGCTGTCGTTCAGGAACGATGTTCCATTGTGGAATGCGGCATTGTCCTTTACGAGCATATTCGAGACATTGGATCCGAGTTCGATAACATCACCGACGTTCGAATCAGCGATCGCGAATATATTGCTGGCTATGACTCCATCGTCACCCATTCCGATATCGATAACTGGGTCACCACTATCGTACGGTGTTTCTGTAAAGTAGTTTCCTGCAATAGAGACGAATTCCAGGGAGTTGATCTGTGTTGAATCCCCGATCCATATGGACTGGTCGGACAGACCGATGAATTCGTTGTTGTGGATCGTGACCTTCCCGATGTCCGGAGGATTACTGCTAAAACCGACTGAAAGGGCGTTGAAAGCGACCTCTCCCTGGTCCTCACAGTCGATGACATTACCGGAGAAGACGAAGTTATCGACACTGTCCCGTAATCGGACGATCCTGTCCTCGGGTCGATGGAAGTAATTGTCTTTGATCGTGACATTCATCCAGGGTTCGTTCTGCGGGTGAATACGGAAGGCTGACCGGTTCCGGATCCCGTAAATTGAGTTTCCTGTTGCTTCGAAAGTGCCGTTAACCCAGTCATGCCCGGACCGGGTGATAAAGAAACCGCCTTCTTGCTCAATGTCGTCAAAGATAGAGATCGAGGTATTGTTCCGGATCGATAGTTCACGGCATCCTCCTTGAACAGCGGCCTTGTCATTGGGAAACAATAGGTTTCCTTCGACAAACATGGAGATGACGCCCTCGTGCGCATCTATAAGCGAGCCTTTCCGGGTGCCGGTCATGATATTGTCCCGGACCCAGGTCGTCCGGGGCAGTCCGGTACTTGTTGACTGGGAGTGTGCAACGGCGTGACGGCACTGATGGAACACGTTCTCCTCGATACGTGTGTTAGCACAGGCGTTTCGCACCCGGACTCCGTACCCATCACCCTGGACATCGGACCGTTCGACGTAACAGTTCGTCATCGAACAGTCATAGCTCGTCTCAAAGTTCACGCATTTTTCACCGATATCCCGGATCGTGACGTTCTCAACAGAACTGTTGAGCGCGTAAGAAGCGGTTATCCCCCATGACGCTGACTCGATATCGGACCCGTTGATCGTTATCCCTTCAACATGGCCTTCATCAGTATTGATAAGCTGTAATTCAGCGTTATCCGCTGTACCATGAGAGAGTTCTAACGGCTCATTGAAAAACACTCGTCCACTATCAATATCCCAGACCTGGTGAAGTTCTCCTTCAATGTTCGATGTGGCGGTTCCATACGGTGCATCGTTGATGACCCGGACCACGTCACCAACAGCGAAGAGACCGGTATCGTTCACTGCAACCCAGTTGTCGCCACGATCCGCATCCGCAGTGAGGTTGGATGATGAGCCTACCGAACCCGCCGCCAGCACAAGCAATGCGCTCGATCCCCCGCCAACAGTCACCTGATGGTCGAATGTGGCATTTGGTCCGATAAGATGCTTTCCGTCTCCGAGTGTGAGCTGGTCGGCACTGTTGTCATAGGTGTAGTTTCCTTCGACGTAGATGCGGCCATTGTCTGGTGCGGCATCGATTCCGTTTTGGAGGACGGTCATGCCGTTTGATCCGGAGGTTAGTTCGGATCCGTTTTCGTCCACTGCGTTGTAGTTGTTTTCTCCCTGTTGGTAGACGTAAATGTCGAATGTTGATACTGTTTCGTTTTCATCGTCTTCTGTTCCGATATTGCTCAGGTTTTTTGTTTCTCCGCCGGTTTGTACGTATACATTGGTGCCGTCTCGGCGGAATTCTCCGTTCGAGGTGGGTTGGGTCTGTGTATTGGCGAGTGTTGCTTCGCCGATGTTCTTGAGGGCATTCTCGTTCATTTCAAGGGTGCCATCTGTATCGATCTCAATGTTGATATTGCCGGATGTATCTCCGACGGTGAACGGGTTTTCGCTCCGTACCTGGAATGCGGCTGCGTTCTTCGCGAACAGGGAGGCACCGAGACCGGCTACACTGAGCGCTCCAATTTTCTTGAGGAAGTCACGGCGAGACGTGTTATCCATGTCTCTGGATGGATCAGCGGTGTTGTTCGCACGTTCAAACTGAGAAAGTTTCTGTTCCTGCTGCTCCACCTTCCGCTGAAGGTTCTCAACTTTCTCTTCCAACTCCCCCCTAGAGACCATCGTTCCTGATAAATGGTTTGACTCAGCGAATTATATGTGTTGGGGAGACTGACCAGACTATTGTATGTAGAAAGAAGGTTTACGGACTGTAATCCAGCTGCCTGAACCCTTTCGCGTATCCATTCTGCATCAGGAACTCACGTGGATCTTTCTTGAGATGGGAGAAGAATGCGTTGTAAAATCCATCATCGGCAACTGCGTTGAAATACTCATCCTGATACTCGGTGGCCTCATCCCACAACTCCTGCAGACTGGCCTCACCGTTTTCGTTCGCCTCCAGTACTTTCTGCCGTCCCTTCTCAACGTATTGCAGCATGCCTGTTCCCCCTGTTATCGTTCTATTGGGGACCACACCTTATATTAGTTCGGCGTATACAGAAAAAACCGGTTTTTGATTAAATGTATGTATGGTTCACAATTAGGAGAGGCGGATAATGTTCAGTAAGTCCTGCATCGACTGTTCGGCGTCCCGGTAATCACCGTTTGCCCACTGTTCTTCAGCTGCTGCCAGTTTGTTTTCGATCAGCTGCGGGTGCCGTGCGCCGTGGGACTCCAGTGCGTACGTGATTTCGCGGGATAACTCGTTGAGATGCTGTTCGTACTGCTGCCGTTTTACGCGCCGGTACCGGAGGTACAGGACGATAAACAGTATCGCAAGTACGCCCGCGACGACTCCGACCAGCCGGTATAGTGTTGACAGCACATTCCTCCCCTGTATACCTGTATTCGCCCGACGGTATAAAAGCATAGTTTATATAGGGGGATGTGGATCGGCTGCTGTGGCGGCCGGTACCACGAATAGGGAGCGTGGCGGTTCCGCCGACACATATAAATGCTGTGTGGCACAACTGGTTCACATGTCGAACCAGTCTGTCGCATCCTTTGACATCACATACCTCCAGATTCTTGATGAGGACGGGAACGTTGACGAATCGCTCGAACCGGACCTGTCAGACGATGAACTGCTGGAGCTGTACACGTTGATGAAGCGGGCGCGACGCCTCGATGAGAAAGCGATCGCACTCCAGCGTCGCGGCGAGATCGGGACGTACGCACCGGCCATCGGCCAGGAAGCCGCCCAGGTCGGCTCCGCCTACGCACTTCGAGACGAGGACTGGATGGTCACGTCGTTCCGTGAACAGCCCGCATACCTGACACGAGGCACACCGATGCATAAACTGTTGCTGTACGCGGCCGGCATGGAGGAATCCGGGAAAATCGAGGACTCGAACGATCTCCCGCCAAGCATCCCGGTGGGCTCCCAGGCACTGCACGCCGCCGGTATCGGCTGGGCGCAGGCCATCAAAAACGATGCGGGTGCGTCACTGGTCTACTTCGGTGACGGTGCCACGTCACAGGGCGACACGTACGAGGCCATGAACTTTGCCGGTGTCTTCGATGCGCACACCGTGTTCCTCTGCCAGAACAACCAGTACGCGATCTCCGTGCCGCGCAACCACCAGACCCGGGCGGAGACACTGGCACAGAAAGCGGTTGCCGCCGGTATCGACGGGATGCAGGTGGATGGGAACGACATCCTCGCCGTCTACACGGCCACGAAAGAAGCCCTGGAGGATGCACGGAACGGTGACCCGCACCTGATCGAGGCATTGACCTACCGCATGTCGATGCATACCACCTCCGACGATCCAAAGGTGTACCGCGACGAGGCGGAGGAAGCGGAATGGAAGGAAAAGGACCCGATCGACCGGTTCGAAACCTACCTGAAGGATAAGGATATACTGGATGATGAGACGATTACGGAGATCGAGAACGATATCGAGGACGAACTCGTGGAACAGATACAGTTGCTGAAGGAAAAAGAGGAGGACGTCGACCCGGAAACGATGTTCGAACATACGTACGCGGAGATGCCGCAGGAGCTCCGGGACCAGCTGGAACGGTTCCGGGAGGACCGATAACCATGATACCGGTCGTTGACGCCGCGGAAGAGATCTGGCACGAACTTCAGGAGGAACTGCCGGACAGTATAGCGAACCTGCTTGGAGGTGGCCGATGATGAGTAACAACCTGAACGTCGTGGAAGCTGTCCGGCAGGCACTGGACGAGGAGATGGCGCGCGATGAAGACGTTATCGTGTATGGTGAGGACGTGGGCGTGGACGGCGGTGTGTTCCGGGCCACGAAAGGATTGATCGACACGTACCCGGACCAGGTGTATGATTCGCCACTCGCCGAGTCCGGTATCATCGGCACCGCGGTCGGTTTGGCGGCGTACGGGTTGAAACCGGTGCCGGAGATCCAGTTCTCCGGGTTCATCCCGCAGGGATTCCACCAGCTGAAACAGCACCTGGCACGGCTCCGCAGCCGATCACAGGGCGCGTACAGCTGTCCGGTCACGATCAGGGCGCCGTACGGTGGAGGTATCCGTGCACTGGAACACCACTCGGAAAGCTTCGAATCCGGGTTCGCCCATATCACCGGTATCAAGGTGGTCATCCCGTCCAATCCGGCTGATACGAAAGGATTGCTGACCGCATCCATCCGTGACCCGGACCCGGTCGTGTTTTTGGAGCCGAAGAAGATCTACCGGGCTTTCCGCGAAGACGTCCCGGAGGGTGAACACGTCCTTGAACTGGGTGAGGCCAACGTGGTGCAGGAAGGAAGCGACGTCACGCTGGTTGCGTGGGGTGCGATGCTGCGGCGAGCCATGGACGCGATCGAACATATCGATGCAAGCGTGGAAGTCATCGACCCACGCACCATCTACCCGCTGGACACGGAGACCATCATCGGATCCGTGAAGAAGACCGGGAGATGCGTCGTGGTACACGAAGCACCGCGCACAGCCGGTATGAGCTCCGAGATCACGGCCCGTATCAACGACGAGGCACTGCTGTACCTGGAGGCGCCGGTGGAACGGGTCACCGGCTACGACGTGCCGTTCCCCATGTACGCCCGTGAAGATGATTACATGCCCAGCGAGAAACGTATCCGGAAGGGGATCGAAACTGTCATGAGTTTTTAAATCAAAGCAATGCAATGATACTACTATGGTAACCGAGTTCACGTTCCCGGATGTAGGAGAAGGTGTCACCGAAGGCACGCTCATCAAGTGGCTGGTCGCGGAAGGCGACGAGGTTGAGGAAGACGAATCACTGGCAGAGGTGGAGACCGACAAGGC
>JALDAF010000049.1 GCA_022729315.1 Candidatus Nanohalalkaliarchaeum halalkaliphilum
CTGCTTGTCTGGTTATTCTCTTCGAGAATACCACACGGCGCTCCCTGCTTGAACAGCCATCTGCCTTTGGCAGAAGTCAGTGTGGCGCACAGGCTAATGTCATTCGCTGCGGATCATGTCGCGGTAGTCGTTGATGACGTCATGCCAGTGATGGATGATCGTCTCTGTATCGGCACCGAGCTCTTTCAGGGTTGTTGAACGGTCATCAGCGATGTCCTCTATAATCCTTATGTAGTCATCAATCCGATCAGCCGCTGCATCCCGCATCTCCTCGTCCAGTGCACTGCTGATCTCCTGGAGATGTTGTTTGGTCAGCCGGATGTTTTTCTCGCCTTCCTTTGCGTCACGCTCCATCAGCCGGCGGAACGTTGGATCCTCCGCGCCCTGGAGTTCTCCAGCAAGCTCTTTGCGGAACACGTCAACGAACATTAAACCGATCAGGCGTGCCAGCGGGTTTTCCTCCTCGTACAGCTGTTTGAAGTAGGTTTTGAGAGGATGAGAGATATCCGGACGGATAAGCTTGAGGTGAGCGATATACCGCCCCCAGGCATCCACGTCCCGCATCCGCGAAGCGCTTAGGACGGTTGCCAGCCGTTTCGTCCCGATATCCGGCGCGTTCCACAGCAGGTCGCCCATGATGAGCAGTTCGGAGAGATAAATGTAGTGAAACTGTGTGGCCGCATCCGCCATGGCCGCCAGCGCGTCCTCGTCCATATCCCTGTCCACCGGTTCGAACGCTATCTCTTCCCATGCCTTCGCCTGCTCTTGGTACAGGAGATCAGCAGGGTTCGGAGAGAGATCGATACCGGCATCGTACAGGTTATCGATCGGCCACCATGATGTTTCACTGTCTGCTCCCATACACCCCCACCCCCCGCCAGTCTTTTAACGTAGGGCCTGCTTTCAGGAATCATCCGGCCTGGAATAAAGCCCATGTACATGGCCCGTTCCATCCCCGTCCGCCAGTTGCCGGTCCATCTCCTCATAGAGCAGCGTAAGTATCTCCACAACCTCCATATCCGGGTTTTCCTCTTCCCTGTGCGATTCAACCACGAACTTGAGAACGGAGAGAACAGACTGCCAGTCCGAGACAGGTAACTCAACCGTCACCGTCTTTTCGTTCATCGGTACCCTATAAGAACACCATATTTTAAAAATGGTTACCCAACTGGCTATCCGTTTCATATCCGTACAACTTCTGAATGTATACCTGATTGATAATCTTTGGAACCGTATAACACGGTATGGACGAGAAGGACTGGAAGACCCTGTCTGAAGTAAAACGATCATCCTACCGTCGGAAAGCACTGGCCTACCTGTACAGGACCGGCGAACCGCGGACCCCCACCGAGGTCGGGAAGAAGGTCGATGTCTCCATGAACCACGTAAGCCGGGCATTACGGGAGATGGCGGACCGCAACCTCGTGGAAGTCATCAATCCAGAGGCAGCGTATGACCGGCGATACCGGATCACCGACCGCGGCCGGCGCATCCTTTCAAAGATCCGGGAGATCGAGAACGAGTAATGTAACGCACCCCAATATGCGATGCATATCATTTCTGGTGTTACAACGACCATACCTGAGAACTATGCACACCCGTATGCTGTTTTTAAGTCTCCGTTTCGTTATGCAGATCATGGGGCATACGGTATTTAAGACGGAACAGATGGAAGAGCGTGACGCGGTTGCAGACTATCTTCAGCAGGTCGTGGACCGGTTACGGAGCGGTGAGCAGCTTACGCTACATGACGGGGAAAACGATGTCACGTTAGATGTGCCGGACCGTGTCGAGTTCGAGGTACAGGTTGAGGAGGAATCCTCCGGAGAGATGAGCCTCGAGTTCGAACTGGAATGGAACGGCGCCCACGAGGATACGACCGACACGCTGGAGATTTCGTAGCCGTTAACGGGTTCCTGCAGTTCATCCTGACCTATCAGAACGCCACCGGGTTCACATGTCGAATTCTGCAAGGTAGGTCTCAAAGAGATCGTTATACTGTTCCTGTTCCTCCCGTTCATCGGGTGTCCTGGACGGGTACTGTTCGTCGATGGCGTCGAACACCGATTCATGGTCGGGTCCTGTCGTCTCGTATCGTTCTACGTCTTCAATCATGTTCGGTCACAGTCCATCACCGCACCACATCTTTTTAAACAAAGTATATTGTTCGGCCGATGATGCAGCCATCCAGGGCCGGAACCGTGCACATCTGCAACCCCTGCATGATAAAAAACAGAGCCTTTTAACATCCCTCTCTCCCATTGGTAATGTATGCATCCGCACAGGATCGACGTGGCGAAGGCCCTGATACGGAACCCTGACGGGAAATACCTGGTGCTGCAGAAATCCGGTGACTACGAGGAGCTGGGCGGGAAATGGGAGCTTCCCGGTGGAAAGATCGAGGACGAGGACCGGTTCGAGACGGCGCGGCGTGAAGTGATGGAGGAGACCGGTCTTGACGTGTCGGACGGGAAAGACGTTGTCCGGGTCGAGGTGGATGCCGAGAAATGCGTGGACTGTTACATCCTCTTCTTCGAGACGGAGTCAGAAGGGGTCAAACTGTCAGACGAGCACGATGCATATAAATGGGTGGATGCGGACGAGTTCCGGTGGATGGACTGGCACGCCGATGCCGGGTACGCTGTCCCTGCAATGGTGTACCTGGACAAGTACCTGTCCGAGCACAACAGCTACGAATAATATTCCTCCCGGTATAGAAACCAGTGCTTCTCCACGTGGACCCGGGTTTTACGTCGTTCTGGCACGGAGGTTGTCGACAGCGACTCGTCTGAGCTGTTCACGGCGGATACCGGGCTCGCTCCGGTTTGCGGCACGGTAGGCAGAATCCATCCCTTCCGCGTCCAGTACCGTGGCGATCTGTCCGTTTTCATCTCCATTGATAACTGCTGCCACTTCTGAGACCGTGGCTGCCGTTTCCTGGCCGCCCGGCCGGTAGTCGCCCATCTCCTCCATAAATCCTTCCAGCATCGGAGAGTAGGTACGGGCCAGTTCATCCTCGATCGGATCCATCTCTTCACCGTCTAGGTACTGGTTCAGGCTGGAGAACTTCGATTCCGGGTCTGTTTCCACGGCCATCCCTACCCGGTACGTATCCTCCATGTTCGGGCAGTCGTGGACATCAATTACCAAGGTCTCCTTGGTGACGTGACTGCCGACAAGCCGGTCCAGACCGTCATACACCGATGATTCGGTGTTCCGTACATCCTCTTCCATGTCCCCCGGAAGAGCTTCCCAGTGGAACGGTCGCTCTTCCTCCTGGAACGACATGTCGATGCTGCAGGGTTCAGAGTTTCCGGAGGGCTGTGCCGCGTATACCCCGGCACCACCGGCTGTTGCACCGCCAAGCATGGCAAGGTAGGCTCGTCGCGTGACCATATTACTGGAGAGGGTACATCAGTAATACTCTTATCTCCCCGGGAACGTACCAGTTGCGTGTTCTCTGCTTGAACATGTGCAGAACGTGAGAGAGCCTGTTATCTTTTGCTGGAAGCCGCGTCACTGGCACTACAGTATAAAAAAGATAAAGGGAGCGTCCGGGAGGAACCTCTGTTACAGTATAGGCTCTGGTTATGTCTATTCCTACCGGTAGCAGTTACCTGGGTCTGGGACGTTCAATCATTCCTCGAAGAGGAACTCGTCTTCGTCACGCCCGACGCCATCCTCGAACTGTTCACGCGTGTTCGGGCCAGCTGCCTCCATCGGGTCCGGACCGAAGTCTTCCGGCGCCATCTCATCATCGAACTCTTCTTCGAAAAACTGTACGTCCTCCATATCGTCCCCCTCCCTGTCGGTGTTCCAGTCATCGTCTTCTGATCCAACGTCAGCGGTTTTTCCTCTCATATGTGGGTGTGTCAGAAGGATGATTTAAATACTTTACTGTTCTGGGACATATACGTTCTTGTTATCTGAACAGCGATCCGGATTTCCCAGGGGCACACATCATTTTTTATACGCTGTTTTCAAACACTATCCCGGTGATAACAGATGGAAGATGAACTTGGATCCCACAAAAAAGAAACGATGTGTGAAGTATGCTCGATACAGCTTGATAAGGTTGAACAGGCCGAAATGTTGACAGATAAGGAACTGCATATCCTCCGGCATCCGAAGCGCGTCATCAGTATCAATCTGCCGGTGCGGATGGACAACGGAGATGTGGAACTGTTTTCGTCATTCCGCATCCAGTACAACGATGCCCGCGGCCCCACCAAGGGCGGTCTCCGGTTCCACCCGACCGTGTCACAGGATGATGTCGAAGAGCTTGCGTTCCTCATGACACTGAAATGTGCCGTGGTCAACATCCCGTACGGCGGAGCAAAAGGCGGTGTTGCCGTGGATCCATCCAAACTGTCCGAAGCCGAACTGGAGCGGTTGAGCCGCGCCTACGTACAGGCCTACCATGAACATATCGGTCCGAAGAAAGATATCCCTGCCCCGGACGTGAACACGGATTCAAGGGTCATGTCCTGGATGCTGGACGAGTACGAGACCATCACCGGAGAAAGCAATCCGGGTATCATCACCGGGAAACCGAAACACCTGTTCGGAAGCCGCGGCCGCGAATACGCGACGGCACTGGGCGGCGCCATCATCCTCGAAGAATATCTGGAGATGCGTGACAGGAACGAGGAAGATATCGACGTGGCCATCCAGGGATTCGGTAACGTTGGCTCCCATCTGGCCCGCATACTGGATGAACGTGGTTTCGACGTTGTCTCAGTGAGTGACGCAAGCGGCGGCATACATGACGCGAACGGTATCGACATCAAGAAACTGCTGGATGTCTACGAGGACGACGGCGACCTGACCAACATGGAGAACGTTGAAGAAATATCCAACGATGCGCTGCTCACAAGCGACGTGGACGTGCTGATCCCGGCCGCGATCGAAGACCAGATCCACGAGGACAACATGGACGATATCCAGGCGGACCTCATCCTGGAGATGGCGAACGGCCCCATCACACCGGAGGCAGACGATCATCTTGCAGACCATGACGTGGAGGTCATCCCGGACATTCTCGCGAACGCGGGAGGCGTCACCGTCTCATACTTTGAATGGCTGCAGAACATCTCCAACGAGTACTGGACCGAAGACCGGGTCAACGAAACGCTGAAGGAGAACATGGTGCAGGCCTTCCGTGATATGCAGAACATCCATGAACAGGAAGGCACCACGATGCGTGAGGCCGCATACGTCCTCGCGATCAACCGGGTGCTTGACGCGGAACGGTATCGCAGCAATCTGTCGCGGTAACCGATGCCTCCTGAACAACCGCACGGCAACCAACCAGTCAAAACCGCCGGGGCCGCACTGGACGATGCTGAAACGGCCGTCATCATGATCCATGGACGTGGCGCATCCGCAGACAGTATCCTCCACCTTGCACAGCAGTTACCGCAGAAACAGACCGCATTTCTCGCACCGCAGGCCGCAAACAGGGAATGGTATCCGCGATCATTTCTTGTACCGGTCGAGGAGAACGAGCCCGGTAGAACAAGCGGCCTACAGGTAATCTCCTCACTGATCGATGAGGCGAACGATGCAGGTATCGATACAGAGGATATCATACTGCTTGGATTCTCACAGGGCGCGTGCCTTGCCACCGAATACGCCGCCAGGCATCCGCAGCGGTACAGAGGCGTGGTCGGGTTGAGCGGCGGACTGATCGGGGAAACCATCGATACGGATGATTACGACGGCGAGCTTTCAGGGACACCCGTATTCCTGGGCTGCAGTGATCGGGATCCGCACATCCCTGCGGAACGGGTTGAGACGACCGCGGCCGTGTTCGAACAGTTGAACGGAGACGTTGAGAAACGGATCTACGAGGGAATGGGTCACACCATCAACGAGGATGAGATCCGGTACGTGCGGACGTTGATATCCTAGTCCGTGTTTCACCCTGTTCAGCGGACACGTATTCGCATGCCATACCTGTCAGGAGTAGTGCCCGTAACCGCTGCGTTCCACGTCCGTCCCCAGGCGGTCTGATACTTCTGGTTCGAGATCGTCCAGTCGGCCCACCATGTCCCGGTATTCGTCCTGGTCCGGGAACTGCTTCATCCCGGTGACTGCACCGAGCCGGTCCAGCACACCACGTGGTTCGTCAATGTCAACGATCGTGTGGTACCCGGCTGTCTGCTCATCGTACCGGTCTGCGGAGAATGAAACATGTACCGTACAGTCATCAGCGTATGCTGATACCTGGTATCCTGGCATCACGGTGTCCGGTTCGTCAAAATGGGCCGTTCTCCGTTCACCATCATCGTATGTCACTGTGGCAGCGTCTATATTTCCTGATTCTGGATCAAACGTATACGAAAGATGTTCGGCGCCATCCATCTCCAGACCGAGATCGTAGGAAGGTGTTTCGGTTTCTTCCGTTTCTACTACCCTATCCGGGTACAGCGTTTCGAGGCTTAACGAAACCGCCGATTCAAGCTCATCAACCCCTACCTGGTCATCAAGCTCCGCGAAGTAGGTAAAATATGGCATACCGTTACACCCGCCACCGAGCTATAAATACATTTTCCCGGGTTCATCGGCTATGGGCCCCCAGGTATCACAACTGATAAAAGCTGGCAGACAACAGATACACCCAGTTATGAGTGATGATACACGGACAGAGAACGACTCGTTAACAGATGTTGACGTCCCAAAGGACGCGTACTACGGTGCATTCACGGCACGTGCACGGGAAAACTTCCAGATCACTGGTGGCACCGTGCATCCGGGGTTCATCCGGGCGCTGGGACAGATCAAGAAGGCGGCAGCGCTCGCGAACCACGAACTTGAAAACCTGGATGCAGAGACGACGGATGCGATCGTGGACGCGGCGAACGAGGTGATCGATGGAGAATACGATGATGAATTTATTCTGGACCCGGTACAGGCAGGGGGCGGGACAGCAACCCACATGAACGTGAACGAGGTTATCGCCAACCGGGCCACCGAACTGCTGGACGGCGACCTTGGCGAATATCTCGTTGACCCGCACGACGAGGTAAACATGGGGCAGAGCTCGAATAACGTTTTTCCGACCGCGACACGGCTTGCCACGATCGACCTGACACATCAGCTTCTGGAGCAGCTAGACCTGCTTGCTGACGCGTTCGAGGAGATGGCTGCGGAATACGATGAGACGGTGAAGGTTGGGCGCACGCATTTACAGGACGCAGTCCCGGTTACGCTGGGACAGGAGTTCAACGCCTATGCGACCATGATCCGGAACGGGATGGCCCGTATCGACGGTGCGCTGGACGAACTACACGTTATCGGTCTGGGCGGTAACGCGACCGGGACCGGTATCAATACGGATACAGCGTTCCGGGATGAACTTGCGGAACAGCTTGCTGATGTGACCGGGCATGACCTGACGGCTGTCGACGACCCGATCGCCATGACCCAGAGCATGGCGCCGTTCGCCCAGTTCTCGGGCGCGCTCCGGGCACTGGTGACGGATCTGAACAAGATGGCAAACGACCTGATGTTGCTCAGCTCCGGACCGAAAGCCGGACTGCACGAGATCGATCTGGCGGAAGTTGAGCCCGGATCCAGTATCATGCCTGGCAAGGTCAACCCGAGTATCGTTGAAGCGTTCAAGATGGCCTGCTACGACGTGCTTGGAAAGGACCAGACGATCAGCCTGGCGGCGAAGGAAGGACAGCTTGAACTCAACGTCAATGCACCGATCATCGCAAAGAACCTGTTCGAGGCACTGGACGAACTGGCGAACGCGACACGGATGCTCCGCGAAAAATGTATCGACGGCATCGAAGTGAACGAGGAACGGATCCAGGAACTGTTCGACGGCAGTACCGCAACGGCAACCGCTCTCTCACCCTACATCGGATACGACAGGACGGCCAAGGTCGTGCAGCAGGCACTGGATGAGGACAGATCCATCCGGGACGTGGTCGTGGACGAAGGATTCATGGACGAAGCAGATGTGGATCAGGTGCTGGACGCGGAGAACATGACCCAACCTGGCGGCCTGGACCGTGAACTGGTCGAGAAATACCGGGATCAGTAGAGAAGAAAAAGAAACCTGTCAGGGGTTGCCCCCATTGTTGATGGTTATAGCTGGTCTGCGATGTCGTCGCCAGCGTCTTCGGCCTGCTGTTCCTGTTGTGCCTGAATGTCCTGCATGATCTCCTGTGCTTTTTCGTTGATCTGGTCCTCGTCAACAACACCTTCCTCCGTGAGAGCGGTGATCAGTGCGTTGATGGTAAGTTCGAGGTTTCCGATCTTTTGCTGGAACATCTGCATAACCTGTTGCTGGCTGGGCTGTCCGCCCGGTCCTTGTTGATCCATTCTGGAATCACATGCCACGCTTTTCACAGGACTTTTAAAATAGTGGGGTATACGGGGTGGGACGCCCAGGAGCAGCGTAACATCTCATACGGTCCCTACTGCGGGCAGTCGCTTTACGGCGATGATCCGTGGATCACAGGGGTGCGGCGGGTTCCGATTCGTCCTCATCGTCGTCGCTTCCCCGGTTTTCACGTTCCCGGGTGACGGATCCGGGGTCACGGCGGTCAACCTCGGTCGGCTCCGGGTCATCCATCCCGTGGGGGGTCAGGTCGTCGCTGTCACCGTATGCAGGTTCCTCCCTGTTTCCGGGTTCCCGACCTGGTCTGTCTGACGGTTCCGGCGCATGCTCGTCTGCAGGTGCGGGTGGTTCCGGGCGGCCAGTTTCAGGGTGATCCGGCGCGTCTGCACGAGGTCCTGGATCCAGATCGGGGGTGGGATCCGGTCGATCCGACCGGTCATCGTTGTCTTCGTCTCCGTTGTCACGTTGCATGTGTGGTCGTGGATTGGAAGGATGTGAAAAAGGTACGGTCGACTTCGAGCAGTCCAAGGCGTGATACAAGTAGCAGAGAACGCAGGAGAAGAACACGCCAACATTCTTAACGACGCGAACAATATGACGACCCATGGACAGTGTTGAGGACGATCTGCAGGAGCTGAAAGATGACGTGGAGGACGTGGGATCCCCCACACGTCAGCGGCCATACCTGCATCTGGTCGTTACACTGGTGTTGCTGCTTATCCTCGTACTGTTTGCGATCGGCCGGACACTTCCCTGACACCCCTTCCCAGGCAGTAACGCCTTAAATCCGTGTGACACATTATTTATCGTATGGATCGTATGTACGTGTCCGGCGTACTCCTCACCGTGGTAGCGGGAGCCGTCCTCGGAACGGCAGGATACCTGTACCTGGTGCAGGCGGATCCTGTGGAGCAGGATGTGATGGCTGTTGATGATATCCGTCTGGAACCCAGTACACTGGTGCTGGAGTCCGGTTGTTACGCATTGACGATGGCCGTGTCACACGATCAGCTGCAGGCTATCGAGATGGGGATGGCCGGTGTGGAACCGCCGCGGCCGTTGACACACGATCTTCTCCTTGATACTCTGGCATCGGAGGATGTTGGCATCGAACACGTCGTCATCCATAGCCTTGTGGACGGCAGCTACCACGCGGATATCGTCACAGATACCGGGAACCGTATCGATGCACGGCCATCCGACGCCATCGCAGTCGCTGTCAGAGCCAGTGCTGACATGTTCGTGGATCGCGGTCTGATGTGGGAGGCCGGGGTCAATACGTGCGAGAC
>JALDAF010000030.1 GCA_022729315.1 Candidatus Nanohalalkaliarchaeum halalkaliphilum
GGCATCGCCGGGACCGCTCACAACGCGTTACGGGTGACACGGACCGGAGAGATCTCCATGTGGAAAGGGATCGCCTCCGCCAACACGGCACGGAACGCGGTCTACTCCGTCATGCTGGCGAAGAACGGGATGAAGGGGCCGACCGACGTGTTCGAGGGTGAGAAGGGATGGAAACATATCGTGTCCGGCGACTTCGACTGTGATTTTGATATGGGCTGCACCGCGGTCAAGAACGTGATGACGAAGAAATACGTGGCCGAAACCTACGCGCAGAGCGCGGTTGAAGGCATCATCGAACTGGTGAATGACAACGGTATCACATCTAAAGAGATCGAGTCGATCCATCTTGACACGTTCCACGGTGCGAAACAGATCATCGGCGGCGGTGAAGGTGGAGACCGCCACACGGTGGAGGACAAGGAGCAGGCCGACCATTCCCTTCCCTACATGCTGGCAGCGGCCGTACTGGACGGTGAACTGACGAACGCACAGTACACGGAGGACCGCATCCAGGAAGAGGATGTCCAGAACCTCCTCCAGACCGTGACAGTCGAGGCGGATGACGACCTCACGGAACGGTTCGAGAACTCGATGAATCCATCGGATTCACTCGATGCCTCATCGTCTTCAGACGATGATCGAGAAACATCCGGGCAGGATGCTTCGACAGCGAACGCTTCGAGTTCGCCGAGTGGAGAGATGCCGGCCCGGCTCACCATCGAGACAGCGGACGGGGAAACGCACGAGATCGAGAAGACCGACTTTGAAGGCCATCCAAACCGGCCGGCGACCTGGGAGATGATCGATGACAAGTTCCACCGGATGGCGGAGTCCACGTTCAACGAGAAACAGCGCAACCAGGTCGTGGACATCGTCAAGAACCTGGAACGCTACGACGTGCGGGAACTGACCAAGGTCCTGTAACCGTAAACTGCAAGCATGGAGGAAAGGCTGGCCCGACGGATTTAAACGTTGGATCGTGCCCTCTGTGTATGGTCGAACCGTATCTGCTCGATCTAACGGACTACCAGCAGGTGAAACGGGCGTTCGCTGCATCCGGCCTCAACACGGCGGGACCGCTTTCCGGTGCAGTTATTGCCGGTGCAGGGTTTCCGAAGACCGGTGCGGCACTTGCAGCGGGGTCGGTGTTCGCCAGTGTCGGACTTCTCTACCGCTGGGATGGCCAGTATGCTGTAGAGGACGAGAAACAGGGGGAAGAGGGGGAGGGTAACGCGTATGAGGTGTTCTCTGATGAGTTTTCTGATGGGTGTGACGAGCGCAATGAAGCCGTACTCCGGATGCTGGATGACTGGAACCATGAGGGATACGTGTCTGAGGCGGAACTTCCCGATGATTACCGGGAGCGGCTGGCTGCATACGAGGACGCTGTAGAATCTGCAGAGTTTAAGTAGCGCCGCCACCAATCAACTATCTGTGATACACGATGAGTGAGAAGGCGTTCAGCTTTCTGGATATGTATGACTTACCGGAGAAACCGCGGGATACGCACGTCGTCGAGATGCGTGGACCGTACTACAACATGTTGACACGGGGCGGTACCCGTGACATACTGGAGGACTGGGGTGACTTCGTTGATGGATACAAGTTCTCCGGGGGGGCATTCCGGTTGCTGGACCGTGATAAATTAGAGGAGTTGATCCAGATCTGTCACGACAACGATGTCTGGGTGGACACCGGTGGGGCCGTGGAACGGTACGTGATCGAGGGACCGGACATGGTGCAGCAGTACATCCAGGAATGTAAATCGGTCGGCTTCGACGTGATCGAGGTCTCCGATTCGAACATCGCCGAGGGCTCACCGCACCTGGAGCGCGGCCTCACCGTCGAGGAGCTGGTCCAGATCGTTAAGGACGTGCACGACGCAGGGTTGAAGGCGAAACCGGAGATATCGTTCATGTACGGAGTCGGATTCGGCGTCCACGACGCGGAGTGGGGGGACCAGATGAAGGATACGGAGGAAGTGATCGAGAAGGCGCAGCGCTACCTGGATGCGGGCGCACACATGATCATGGTCGAATCCGAAGGACTCACCGAGCTCCCGGGCGACACCGGCCCGGAGGACTGGCGACTGGAACCGATCAAACGCCTCCTGGACGAGTTCGGCCCCGAAAAATTGATGTTCGAGGCCGCAGAACCGGCCGTGTTCAAGTGGTATCTCCGGAACGTGGGTCGTGACGTGAACCTGTTCATCGACCACAACCAGGTCGTTGATTTCAACGCGTTCCGCATGGAGCTCTGGGGCGATCCCGCGCTATGGGAGGATGCAGAGCTGGAGTACCCCACGGAGTAACCGTTCAGGCACCTCCCCGTTACAGAAAAAAAGACCCGGGACGGTAGTGGTCGGAACACCGGTTTAAAGATGTATTCTGCAGGAGAACAGTATGAAGGCTGCACTTCTACTGCTGGAGCACGCCGATGAACCGGGAACATACCTGTTTGCGAAGCGCCATGAGGACCGGGAATCACTCCCCGGCTGCTGGAGCCTGCCCGCAGAAACGGTTGAACCAGGGGAATCTCCTGAGGAGGCAGCGGTACGATGCGCATATGAGGAACTGGGACTTGATCTGGACATTGAAGACGTGGAACGCGTGGAGCAGCATACCTTCCCGGAGCACGACAAGACCCTGTACTACTTCGTCGCCCGGTACCACGGCGAACCCAGGATCAGGGAGGAGCGCGAGCTCACCGAGGTGGAACGTTACACGCTGGACACGTTCTTTGAACGGTATGATGACAGCGATATCGGTCACGGCCTCCAGTACCTGCGGGACTACAACGGTAAGCTCCGCTAATGGAGAGGTGACGATTCAGATACCTGGGTTAGATTTTTAACCTGTCGTAGGGAATGAGGTAATATGGCAAAGATCCTGTCTATAGAAGATTCTTCGTTTGAGCGGAAAGTACTTGCTAATATGTTGAAGGACGCTGATACGGAGCATGAGTTGATCGAAGCGGAGAATGGCGAGGAAGGACTGCAGAAGCTGGAAGACGCAGATCCTGATCTCGTATTACTTGATATGCGTATGCCGGGGAAGGACGGTGTGGCACTGTTGAACGAGTTACAGGAGCGACAGGCAAAAACCGTTGTCGTATCGGTCGTTCAGGATGAGCAGACCATCGAAGAGGCGATGGAGGCGGGTGCGGTCGGATACGTGAAGAAACCGGTGGAGAAGGACAGACTGCTGGAAGCTATTGATACTGCACTGGAGCAGCATGCGGGGGACTCGGAGTAGCGGTGAGACAAGATGGATGCACTCATAACTGACGATTCGGCGTTTATGCGGAAAATTCTTCGAAACATTCTGGACGAGCTGGATTTCGATAATATCTGGGAGGCGGAGGATGGTGACGAGGCCATCGAAATGTGCAAAGAAAAACACCCTGATGTGTTGCTCTTGGACATCGTTATGGAGTCCGTTGACGGCCTCGATGCACTGGACGAACTCACGCAGATCGATGAGGATATGAAGATAATCGTGATATCTGCGGTCGGTCAACAGCAGATGATGGTGCAGGCGATGGACAACGGTGCAGAAGCGTTCATCAAGAAACCGTTTGAAAACGAGGACGTAAAGGAAACGGTTGAAGACGCGATCAACGGATAGACATACTCGGTACCGGCGCTCTCAGGACCGGTACTCAGTTCCCTGTCTTATTGACCCGGTCACGGGCCAGTTCTTCAACGGTATCCTCATCGATATCCACCGTGGCATCCTCATCGTCCTCCGACTCTTCGTTCATCGAATCGACGGCAAGGGCGTCTTCTTCTTCGAACCCTCTGTCAATGTCAAGGATGACGATGATACGGTCCTCAAGGACCGCAACGTTTTCGATGTACTCCGCATGGATCTCGTTCTCCAGTATATCGGGTGCGGGTTTGATCCGTTCCTCCTCAACCCGTAGTACCTCGTGGACGTCATCCACAAGAAGGCCGGCATCAGTACCGTGGATGTCGACGATAACGATAAATTTCTTTTCCTGCTCCGTAAGATTGAACTTCTTCTCCAGGTCAAGGACCGGGATGATACTGCCGCGGACATTGATGATCCCCTGTACGAAGTCCGGTACGTTCGGTATCGCGGTGATCTTGTTCTCACTGCACTTCAGGATCTCGTCCACTTTCTCGATCGGCAGGGCGTACTCTTCCCCATCAAGTTCAAAGATGAATATCTGTTCTTTCCCATCAAGATCCATCGGTCTGCCCCTGGGTGTCGTCCTCTCCGCCTTCAACACCATCTACTCCGAGCGCATCCGCCAGCTGTGTGACCTGTTCCTTCGCGTCATCAACCGTTTCATTTTGCTCGGAGACCGTGCTTGAAATCTCCTGGATGCCGGCAGACAGCTCTTCAGCAGCGCTGAGGATATCTTTGGCGGTATCACGGATATCTTCAGTTGTTGCGGCCTGCTGCTGGGATGCGGAGGATAACTGCTGCATCTCGGCGGAAAGCTGCGAAATCTCATTGGATATCTCCTCCAGTGAGGTGAGCCCGGTCCGTATGACCCCGGAACTTTCTTCAAGCGTCTGCTGACTCTCCTCGATATCTGTCACAACCTCCTCGATGCTCTCCTCCATCTCTTCCAGCGTATCAGAGATACGGTCCGCTGACCTTGACGAGTCCTCGGCAAGCTGTTTCACTTCATCAGCCACGACCGAAAACCCGCGGCCCTCGTCTCCAGCTCTCGCCGCCTCGATAGCAGCGTTCAATGCAAGCAGATCAGTTTTCTCCGCGATATCTGTGATGGTGCGAGTGATCTCCCGGATGCTCTCACTTTTCTGACCAAGTGTCTCCACGGATTCGCGTGCCTGGTCAACGGTTGTCTCCACCGTTGAAAGTTTCTTCATACCTTTCTCTGCGGACTTGCTGCCCTCCTGTGCGAACTGGTTGATATCGGCGATAGAGTTTGCTGCCTCCGCCGCGTTCGTTGCCATCTGCTGTACAACGGTCGATAACTCGCTGAGTGAATTGTTCTGCTGCCCCAGTTTATGGGCCTGTCGCTCACTCCGGTTCGCCATCTGTTCCATGATCGTGGATAGCGGGTGGAAGTTGTTGCCGATCTGCTCGAGATTATCGTCCAGCTGCGTTATGAGCGCCGGCACCTCCGGATTGCGTTCGCCAGTCCTGTCACCGCTATCGTCCACACGGTTCTCCAGCCACCGGATCAGCGTCTTCCGTTGCTTCCCGTCCTGTTCCGCGTTCAGTGCTGCGCGGGGAGAAATATCACCGTTCTTCACATGTTCCCTGGCTTCTGCCACAGTGCAATCCCGTATCTCTTCGGCGTCCATAAGACTACGTTATAGGGATCTGTGATTTTAAAGCATAGGGGTCGGGGAACAGGGGTCAGCGGATCACTCAACCAGCTCCTCCAGTGCAGAAAGGATCTTCTCAGTCTCGGACACCCGGACAAGCATCACGATCTCCCCGTGGATGTCGTCCCCGACGGAGAGCGCGGTCCTGATGATGAGCGCATCCGGCAACGAGTCCTGGTCATCATCAAGGTCTTTGTAGATGGTTGACGCGATGTGAATCATCAATGTGCTGCGCGGAAGGTACATCATCTGTGGGGAGCCACTGTTCACGTCCGTGGATAATAGCTGGTTGATACCCTGAAGATAACAGTCGGCAATCGTCTGTACGGTGGTGAGAAAGTCTTTATGCTCTGTGGAGTCGGGACTCGATTCCTCTAACAGGTGCAGGAACTGCACATGGTCGTTTCGTGGAAGACTGAGCAGGACGCCGCCGGTGACAGTATCCGTTGGACACAGTACGCCGATATGTTTTGACGCGCCGCCGTCGTCCTCCAGCAGATCGGGGACATCCTCCATCGAGTCGGGAAGGGAGATGATATCGACTTCAGGGATGCCGATCGTAACATCCTGCTCTAGACGGTCCGACAGGTACGCGGCAGCTTTCCCTGTCCCGATATTTCCCAGCTCCCGTAATCCATCCTTCTGGAGCGGTGTCAGCCGTGAACGGTCATCCATGGTAACCCTATTTTGGAAGGACTGTTATCAAGGTTGTTGGTTGTAGGTGGACGGTTATTTGATCCGGTTGATCACGTCAGGGATACTGGATTCATCGTTCTCCAGCCGGTATGCCAGCGTGTAGAACCGGTTACGGCTTGCTGAACGACGCTTGTTCCCGAGGCTGTGGATGCTGAACAGGTAGCGTTCGACCGCGTCCACCAGGTCCTGTGCCTCCTCGTCATCCAGATCCTGTTGCGCTGCCCGCACCAGCAACGGGAGCACGGTGGTGGGCGCCCCGATCTCAAATATGTCGGAGAGCTGTGCTGCAAGCGGGTCATCATCCTCGACCAGCAGATGCCGGTAGGCCTGGAAGAAGGCTGACAGTTCCTCGGTGTATGTCCTGATATTTGTCCACGCCTCCGTTTCGTCCTCCGCCCGGAGCCGCTTGATCCACCATTTCAGTATGTCGACGTAGTGATCAGCGGCCGTTGCACGGTCCTCCGCATCATCTGTGAACCGGGACAGGTAGTCCGTGTAGACCGCGTCATCAATATACGAGATGAAGTGTTGCATGTGGAGGATGTCCTCGTCAACCACCAGGTTCTCCATCGTGTTCGCGATATCAACATTATGCACCTCCTGCAGCGCCAGATAGATCCCGGCGAACTGTGACCGGATCAACTGTATCCGTTCCTCCCGCGTCGCATCCTCATCGGTACAGAGCGATGTCTGATGCATGAGAAAACTTTTCGTCTTCTCAAGATCGGTCAGCTGCTTCCCACGGTCATTGACCGTTTCATAGATCAGCGCTGCCTTCTCCTCTGATCGAACGTTGTACACCATGAACTGGACGCGTTCAACGAGTTCAAGCAGCCGTTCAAGCCTGTCGATCCCATGCGTATCGGCCACCGCCTCCAGCCGGTCATCGAAGAAGTCGCGGGCGGCTACCAGCCGTAACTCCGAGGCAGCACTGGCATCGATATCCGTTTCCCCTGCAAGGATCGCGGTGAACACCCGATTATCATCAAGGTCGCCGGACTGCAGCTGCATCTTCTGTGTCGTGTCCGTACCGTCAGGAGCAGGGCCCTGGAGGTATCGCTCAGTTTCTGCGGACACCTCTCTCCCCTGGTCCGCCAGCCGGTCCGTGAGACGATGTATGAGGATAATCAGCGTGGTAAGCCGCTGTTGGCCGTCAACGACAGCATACTCGTGGATATCTGGGGTTTCTGGATGTGTCCGAACCTGTTCCTCATTGCAGATGATCTGCCCCATGAAATGGTTGTACGCGCCGTCACGGTCGATGGCGTTCATCAGGTCGTCCCAGAGGTCCTGAAGATGGTCCTCCTCCCAGGCGAAGTACCGCTGGTACTCCGGTACGATAAACCGCCGCCCCTCCATCAGGTCCGAAAACTCGTACTCCCGGTTATCCAGTACTGCCATGAAGAACCTGTACTCCTCGGAATATAAGTAGATTCTGCCGTACTGTCCGTTCCATGGTGCCGCGATCAGTCACCGTTCCCGGTCTGCACCTTGGTTTTCAACGTATTTGCCGCGATCCGGATGTAGGTCGTGGCATCATCACTGTCATGGATAGCGTCCGCTATCTCCAGTGCCTCATCCTCCGAATACGATCCTTTCTTCCCGAACCCGCAGTCGTTCACAGCGTCGGATACCATGGACTCTGCCTTTTCCTTCCCTACGGTGGAAGCAAACTGCCCGACCAGTGTATCCCATTCAACTGCCACGCTGTATCACTTGGGGATAAGGAGGATAGAGGTCGTCGTATTGTGGAATCCGGATAGCTCTCCCTCTCGCAAACAGACCTCTCCATAGGTTTCAAATCCGGCCAGGGGCACGCCGAGTGCATCGTGTGCCGCCTCAACCGCTTTATGGAAGTCATCTTCCAGGATCGCCTTGTGACAGACACAGTCAAACATGAGGGCTCCAGCCGCCTCATGATCGCCCATCCGTTCCCGTGCCTCCAGCCCTGCCTTGCGCGGAGAGTCGATCTCGTCCTGGTTCGTTGCATGCACTACACGGAACACGATCCCTTCCGGGATACCGCACGCGAACTCGAGCGGCCCGCTCGTACCATGAGTGGCGGCGGTCGGTCCAGGCCATCGTACCTTGTAGTTTCCAGAATCGGTTTCCAGACCGAACTCGTACCGGGTCAACAGGAAGCCAAGATCCTCGTCATCGTCCCCGACCTCATCGATATCGATATCGTACCGGGCCGCGGCATCGCGCCGGATCTGCTCCGCCCACACCTCGTATGCGGGACGGCCATCAAGCTCGTACACCGTGCTTCCCTCTGACTTCGTGACCTCGAACGGCGGCGAGATCGGACTGTGCCCGTGATCAACGGAGAGGGCGAACGGCTTCTTGGATGCAAGAACTGCGAGCGCCACGGCGTCCGTTGCGATCTCATCCTCCGTGAACACCCGTGTCTCCTCGAACCGCATATCGTCACCGGCTGATCCGCCGGAGAACGGGATGTTGTCCATCGCCTGGTGGGCGGCCATCGCAACCTCCTCACCTTTCCCGGCTAAACCCTCGTGCAGGTTGATACCGACAACGTGCGGATACCCATCAACTTCGGTTGGAAGCGCATCGGTGGCTTCCTTGACGGCACCCATAAGATCCTCTCCGATACCATGACCCATAGCGGTGAAGAACTGCATATCGTTGCTTTCGATCAGTGCGACCGTCACCGTTTCGTCCTCAACATCTTTTTCAGTATATTCGCCAGCGGAGGAACATCCGATAAGCGTGGGTGCCCCTGATACCTCTTTAACAGTTTCAACGACCTCATCATAATCATATTTTGGTGAGCAGAAAACTGCTGCGAAATCCGCGTCCCCGTCAAGCGTTTCAAGTGCGCTTCGAACAGCCGTTTCAGCTGCTTCGCGTCCAGTGTCAGCCCGTGCCAGTCCTGATCCAAAGTTCGTGATCTGTACCACCTTTGTACACGTTAACAGTACCGAGACCGATATATAAAGGTATGGCGGGCCCCATATGCCGGGGAGGGATGAACCCGGGTTGCCGGTCAAACAGCCTGGGAGAAACACAAGATTAATTACCGTGTGTCCGGAAAGAGTGTTGTACGGCTGTATCCTGGAAACGTTTGTGAGGTGTGGCCGCGTGGAGGAAGAGTGATGGATGAATCGCTGATAGACCCGTTCCTGGAGGAGGCGGACGAGAAACTGCAGGAGATGAATGAAGCACTCCTCCAGTATGAGGAGGAGCAGGATGAGGATGCGTTGACGGTCCTGTTCCGCAGTGCACATACACTGAAGAGTTCCTCCGCCACCATGGATTTCGACAGCATGTCACGGCTGGCGCATCTGATGGAGGATGTCTTTGAAGAGCTGCGTGAAAACGAGATCGCGCCGGACGACGACCTGTTCACTGTTCTTTACAACGGTATCGATGCACTGGAGGGGATGGTGGACAGGATCAGGGAGACCCGTGACGCGCCTGACAGGGATATTGGGCAGCTGGCGGAAAACCTTGAACGGGTAAGGGATGGGAAACCAATCGATACGTCAGGGACGAACACCAACGACGGGACGCGTGAACAGCAGGATATCCAGCATATCAAGGTGGATGTCGACCGTATGGACAGGTTGATGAACGCGGTGGGAGAACTCCTCATCACACAGAAAAAACTGCGGGCGATCGCGGAACAGCATGAGACACCGGAACTGCGGAAAGAACTCGGTAACCTGGAACGGCTCAGCGACGATCTCCGGTACGAGATCTCACAGGCCCGCATGGTACCGGTGTCCCAGGTATTCGACCGGTTCCCACGGATAGTGCGTGATATCGCGAACAAAACAGGGAAAGACGTCTCCCTCACGGTTGAAGGCGATGATCTCCGGATGGACAGATCGATCGTGGAAGAACTCGGTGCGCCGCTCATCCATATCATGCGGAACGCCATCGACCACGGCATCGAACCGCCCGAGGAACGGGACGACCTGGGCAAACCGCGTGAGGGACAGGTAACACTCCGTGCATGGCAGGATGGTGACGAAGCGGTGATAAGCGTCTCCGATGATGGGAAAGGCGTTGACGCTGAGGCGGTCCGCGAACAGGCGATGGAACAGGGACTGGTGACGGAGAAGGAAGCATCGGAACTGGACCCGGATGAGATCATCGAGCTACTGTTCAACCCCTCCTTTTCAACACGCACCGAGGTGACAGAACTGTCAGGGCGTGGCGTAGGCATGAACGTGGTAAAGGATACGGCACGGAAGCTTCACGGCGCATACGAGGTGGAGACGACGCAGGGAGAAGGAACGACCATACAGCTACGGCTCCCGCTCACACTGGCGGTGGTCAGATGCTTTGTCGTCCAGGCAGGGAACCAGCAGTTCGGCGTCCCGATCAACAGCGTGATACGGTGCCTCGAGAAGGACGAGATCAGTGTAAAGAAGATAGAAAGCCAGGACGTGTTTATCTACGAGGATACGGAGATACCGCTCATCCACCTCCACAATCTTGTTGAACAGTCCACGAACGGTGGCGAGAAGAACGTGATGGTGCTGCAACACGGGAAGGACCGGGCAGGTCTCGTGGTGGACAGTATCACGGATGTGCAGGAGTTCGTCAGCAAGGACCTTGAGATCGTAAAACCGTCAGCGGTTGCAGGCGCGGCCATACAGACGGATGGTACACCGGTGGTCATCCTGGATACCGGTGAACTGTTCAGTGATGGAACACGATAAAAAACCATGAGGTAAACCAAACATTCAAAACACGGTGTATCCAATCAATGTTGGTAAGCCGACAGGCCCCTGCACTTCAAAGGTGATCCACGATCGAACTAACAGAAGAGCAACATGACATCCTACGGGAACTATCCCATATCGGTGCCGGTAACGCATCAGAAGCCCTTTCAGAGATGACAGGGCAGAAAGCAGAGGTAGCATTCCCGTGGCTGGGCATCAAAGAACTGCACGATATCCCGGACATGCTGGGAGGCGCACAACAGGTCGTCTCAGTGGTCTCACTGGATGTGCGTATCGAAGACGGTGACGGAAACGACGGCGGGAAAAGCACGTTACTGCTGTCGATGGACAGGAAAAGCGCAACCCGCCTCGCAAACCAGCTTATCGGAGACCACACGGAAGCCGGAGAGACCGAAGAAGACGAGTATACGGAACTGACAGACATGCAACGGTCCGCTCTCAAGGAGGCAGGAAACATCCTGGCAGGAAACTGCATGGCGGCGATCACCGAGTACGTTGACCTGCATATGATAGAGGAAACCCCGCGGATCGAAACAGACATGCTCGGCGCCATCATGGACAACGTACTGCTCGACGTTGCGACGGAACACGACGAACTCCTCGTCTTCAGAACCAAGTTCTCCATGGAGGAAAACGTTGACGCATACTTCATATTTTTCTTCGAAGACCGGTCACACCACCTCGTTCTCGACCGGCTGACCGAGTGATAACGTTGATACAGGTATGGACCGCAAGAAACGCGTGAAAATGGGAGATTACCGGGTAGGACAGGACGACAACGTCCTCTCATCGATCGGTATCGGCAGCTGCGTCGCGGTCTGTCTGTACGACCACATCAACCATATCGGAGGCGTCGCACACGTCATGTTCCCGGATAAAGCAGCGAACCCGCCAAAATCCGCCCAGGTCCTGATCAACGATATGATCGTGGAACTGGAGGCTGCAGGCGCCAGTAAGGATGCACTGAAAGCCAAACTGTTCGGTGGCGCCTCCCTCCTGTCCACGTCTCTCAACATCGGAGAGGAAAACCTTGAGGCGGTTCGCCGCATACTCTCCCGGCACAGGATCCCGATCGTGGCCGAAGACACAGGGGGTGACACCGGCAGATCCGTCTGGCTTAACTGCCGGACCGGTGACGTCGTCGTCCAGAAACCGTTCGAGCCCACCGAACGATACTAGGCGGAAAAAGTTCAGTTTTGAGTCCTGTACCGGTCTGCCAGTTCCGCCATGCGGTCGTAATCCGTAAGGCTGTTCCGTAATTCAAAATCCGCGATCCGTTCCAGCATGTCCTCCGTTGAACCAGTATCGTCAAGTGTTTCCGCCGTCTCCTGCATCGCGATCATGGCAGCCCGCAGAAGCGAGTTCGGGAAGATGACCAGCGCAAACCCTATATCCGCCAGTTCGCCAGCATCCATCAGCGGGGTCTTCCCATCCTCCACCATGTTCGCCATGACCGGTGCCTCAATCTCGTCAACGAACCGCTGCATCTCCTCCCGTGTTTCAGGTGCCTCCGGGAACACCAGGTCGGCGCCAGCCTCAACGTACGCATTCGCCCGTTCGATCGCGTCCTCAACCCCGTTCACGGCACGTGCATCGGTCCGGGCCACGACCGTAAAACCCTCGTTTTTCCGGGCATCCACGGCCGCCCGCACCTTTTCAACCATCTCCTCCACGGAAACAAGCTCTTTCCCATCGAAGTGGCCGCACTTCTTCGGGAATTTCTGATCCTCGATATGCAGGGCACTGGCCCCTGACTGCTCGTACATCCGGACTGTTCGTCTCACATGAACCGGGTTGCCGTAGCCGGTATCCGCATCCGCGAACACGGGTACATCAACCTTTTCTGCCACGTAATGCACCCGGTCACACATCTCGGTCTGCGTGACCATTCCAACATCCGCCAGACCCAGTTTCGTGTTGGACACCCCGGCACCGGACACGTAGACCGCATCAAACCCCTGTTTTTCCAGGATTGAAGCGCTCAGAGCGTCGTAGCATCCGGGCACCACCGCGATATCGTCCTGTTCGACCAGGTCCCGGAACCGGGTGTGTCGTTGGTGTGCCATGGTGTATCGTACCCATCAGTAACGTATAAAGGATACGGTCTGGTCACGCCGAAATGGTACGAAACAGACTACTGTTTTAAACGTTTGATCATAGCTGTAGCGTATGGATACAGGATATCGGCTTGATACAGACCCTGGAACGGTCGTGGATGCGGTCTACCTCGCAGATGATGCTGTTGAGGAGTTTCTGTCAGATGGGCCGTCACGGTCTGTCGCGGAGCAAGCAGCTGATGCGGGCCTGCCAGTCTATTTCTCCAGGCAGACCATCGACAGACTTGACGTAACCCGTGAAGAGACATCGGCCATCGACGACCTGTACCGCGTGGCCGATCAACCCTACGACGAGAGACCGATGAAGCGGCCGGAGAGGTACGACGGCGAGAGCGATATGTACAATCTTGCTGCTGTCTCACGGTTCTCAGGAGAACAGCCGCTACTCCTCTCATATGACGATGATGTGCATACCGCGGCACAGGACTGGGACAGGTTGACAGTGCTCTCTCCAAAGATTGTCGTGGACGCGTTCGATAGGTAACAACTGCCTCGCGAACTGCACACACTTCTTTATACCGTGCCAGGTAATGAAGCCATATGACCGAGGAGCCCCTGTCACAACAGCTGGCCGCGTACGCGCGCAGCCTCTCATACGACGATCTTGATGGTGATACGATCGAGGCAGCGAAGCACCGTGTACTGGACGCTACCGCCTGCGCGTACGCAGCGATGGATGAGGAACCGGTGCAGAACGTGGTACGGTTCGCCTCCCGGAAGCAGGGAGAGCACAACGCGCAGGTCCTCGGTACGGATGTGGAGTGCAGCGTGGAGGATGCGGCACTGGCCACGGGAACGCTGATCCGGTATTTGGACTGGAACGACACGTACCTCTCAAAGGAGCCGGCCCACCCGTCCGACAACCTGGGTGCGATACTCCCGGTGGCAGCTGCATACGACTGCAGTGGCGAAGACGTTATCACGGCGACCGTGCTGGCCTACGAACTCCAGTGCCGTCTGTGCGACGCGGCCTCGCTCCGTGCAAACGGCTTCGACCACGTGAACTACGGCCTGGTCTCCAGTACGCTGGCCGCGGGCACGCTCATGGATCTGCCGGAGGAAGAGCTTGTGAATGCGGTGCGGATCGCGGTGAATGGACATGTCGCGCTGCGGCAGGCGCGTGCCGGCGAGCTCTCGGCGTGGAAAGGGATCGCGTTCGCGAACGTGGCCCGGAACGCGGTCGTGGCCTGCCAGCTTGCAGCAGACGGCGTGAACGGCCCTGCACCGATATTTGAAGGAAAATTCGGGTTCTTCAACCAGGTCTCCGGCCCGTTCGAACTGGATACGGGCATGTTCGGCGGGAACAATGACGGGTTCAGGATAAACGAGACGTATATCAAGTACTACCCGGTGGAGTACCATGCACAGGCCGCGGTCCATCTCGCGCTCCAGCTGCTGGACGACCAGGGTATCGACTGGACGGATATCGATAGGATCGAGAATGAGACGTACGAGGCCGCGGTCAGCATCATCGGGGAGGAAGAGGAGAAGTGGCGGCCAGAAACCCGGGAGACCGCGGACCACTCCATGCCGTACTGTATCGCCCGCGCACTCATGGATGGGGAGATGACACTGGACCAGTTCACGCCGGACAGGGTCCAGGACGAAAAGGTGTACGGACTCATGGACCGGATCACCCTGGAGGAGAACAGGGAGTTCACAGAGGTGTACGGCGAAGCATTCCCGCACCGGATGCGCATCGTGACCGCTACAGATACGTATGAGGATGAACTGCGGTACCCGAAGGGACACCCGCAGAACCCGCTGTCAGAGAGCGATCTCCGGGAAAAGCTCCGGGCAGCTGGATCGGTCGGAC
>JALDAF010000064.1 GCA_022729315.1 Candidatus Nanohalalkaliarchaeum halalkaliphilum
GGACCGCACGAACCGGGACAGGACCTGTCACCATTCCCATATCGGTATACGGGGAGAACGGTAGTGTGCATCCATGTAGAATGGTGTTTCCAGAATCGATGTAGGAACTGCCCCGGTCCATTCGTTGACTGTTATCGAGCTGTGTAACCTGTTGAGAGAATATTGAATAGTCAGGGGGTTAGTTAAGGCTTTTTTGGTGTTGCTTATCATGGATGAACGTAAATCAACAGGCGTGCCGGGCATAGATGATATGATCGAAGGCGGACTGGTGAAAGGATCTGTGACACTGGTCACTGGAACGACCGGTGCAGGGAAGACCACGTTTTGCTCCCAGTTTTTGTGGAACGGGCTTGAGAACGGTGAGACATGCCTGTTCATCTCGCTGGAGGAGCGTCCGGAACAGATCAAGCGGAGTGCCAGACAGTTCGGGATGGATTTCGACAACAACGATACCGATGGAACGTTTAAGATCATGTACATCGACCCTGGATCGAACCCGGGAAACACAGCGGACAACGTGTACCGGGCGATCCAGGAGGTGTCTCCGGACCGTGTGGCCATCGACTCATTAAGCGTGCTGGAAGCATACTGGGAGGACCAGGACGAGATGCGGAATGATATCAACGATCTGGCGCTGCAGATGCGTGACGGGGGCTGGACAACAGTCATCACGGCAGAGATGCCGGATCCGGAAGGCAGCAGGTTGACCCGTCACGGTATCGCAGAGTTCGTGGTGGATGGTGTGATCGTGCTTGGCGGATTATCCCTTGGGCAGACCACGTTCCGATCCGTACAGGTCCTCAAGATGCGGCTCACCGACATCACTGAAGACGTCAAGAGCCTCGACCTGACCGGTGACGGCATCGTCGTCATAGAGGAGGACTACTAGTCCGGCTACGCCCAGGACCGCAGGAACAGCGACTACACCACTCCCGTCACACCGTACTTTTGAAGTGGATCCTTACGTGGTGTAGGAAGCATCGAACCCGATGCGTGTCGTCTTCATGTCGTCACCCAGCAGGTCCACGTCCAGATCATACTGGTCAAGGAACTCCGCGAGTTCGTCCTGAGACGTGTATCCGTGCTGTCGGATCTTGATCCCGCCCGCATCATACCAGGCATGGACGCTGGTATTTTCCTCTGCGAGGTACGGGACGATATCGTCCTCCGCCTCACCTTCGACATATATGTGCAGGACAGGATACTCATCTTCCTCCGTGACGACAGCCCGCCAGTCAGCGGTTGCATCGTAGCTGTGCACCGCGTCCTCGATCTCCCGCGGATACACCATGGCACCGGACAGATTGATAACCCGATCCTCACGGCCCTCAAACCGGATCCGTGGACCGTCCTCCGCCGGGTACGCGGTGATCACATCCCCGGCACGGTACCGGATGAACGGCAGCAGCTCCCGGTCCGGCGCGGAAAACAGTCCTGTACCGGACACCGATCCATCAATATCGTAGATGGCGGTGATCGCGTCCTCCGGCGCCCTTCCCGTGTCGGGATCGATTTCAGCGTCAGGATCCAGGATCTCGATATACAGTCCATCGTTCGTCTGCACCATATCACTGCCTTCCCTGTCCTCACCGGCGACTGCACTCATCTCGGCCGCGGCGTAAAAGTTGTACGCCTCATCAAACCCCCACTGCTCCTTCACCCGGTCACGCAACCGCTGCGGGAACGCATCGCCTGCCGTGATCGCCCGTTCAACGTTCGGAAACAGGTCTTCAAGGTCGCCGTACATGGATTCTACACGGTCACCGAGGGAGGGTAGCATGCGTGGTAGCGACATGACCGTGGTAACCTCGTCCCACCGGTCCCTGACCGACGGCTCCATGAAGTCTTCGATCGACTCATTGATCACCGTGGCACCGGCTGTCCGGGATCCGTGTGTGATCCCCCATCCGGACTGGTGGTTGGATGCGGGCGGTGCGCCAAGATTCAGGACGACATCGTCCTCATCAAGCCCGGCAAGACGGAACGTGGTAGCCATCACCTGTGCGATCTGTTCCTGATCCTGTGTCGAGTAGGGGATCATCTTCGGCCGATCACCGGAACTGTAGAACACGGTGACATCGTCACTGTACATGGTTTCCCCGGTTTTGTCCTGGATATCGGTTTGGGTCATGATCGGCTCGTGTTTAACGAGCCTGGCGTATCGTTCAACCGTATCGTCGTCAAGTGTCATTCTTCGGGCACCTTGTCGCCTGTGGTCACAGCAAGTTTGCAGTGGGTATGCCCCAGAAATTCACATTTGGTTTCCCTGGCGGTTACCGGAGTATCGAACAGGTCACTGGCGATACCGATGAGCATCCCGAGCTGTAGGTGGTCGACAGGACCCTCAACATCGGACAGGATGTTGGACTGACGGAACTGTTCGGGGAACGGCGATCCCTCGATACGGAACACCATCTTCCCCTCGTCAAAGTTCATGATCTCTGCCTCCAGTTTCCCCAGTCCCAATATGCCGGATGAATCAAGTGTCTCATGGATAAACCGGCGTGGCGGTATCTCGTGCTCCCGTCCCAGCACATCAGTGGCGTACCGGCCGTGATGCTTACCGACCCGCTTCACGATATCGAACGCCTCGTCACCGTGCACCTTGTACAGTTCCTCGATAAACTTTGTGAGCGTGTACGCCGGAAGCATCACCATCCGAAACCCAAGCAGCTCTATGCGGCCCTCCTCGATCTCCAGCTGTTTGGCGAACATCATCTTCTGCACGAAATCACTCACCATTTATATCACCGCTGTAGAAGAGGTAGAACGGGTATGACGGCTCCAGTTCATCCGCATCAATATCGTTATCCGGATCCAGTATATTCAGCGCATCCTGCAGGTACCGTTTCTCTGCTTTCAGTTCTGTCCTGTCCACCGGTTCAAACCCGTACTCGCCGAACGCGGCCACTGCCTCCGACTCCGGGATGATACGCTGTTTGAACGACACGGCCATCTCCTCCGTCTCGATATCCTCGAATTTCCAGTACTCCGCATCCTCCTCCTCGTCGTAGTCCAGGAAGTCCGCGAACAGGTACTTGGCCTCCTCGTCGGTGAACGTGGCACCGATATATGCATCGTCCCGGGTTGCATCCGCGACCGTTTCCACGGCTGCCGGGAAATCAGAAGCATCCTGCAACATGTTCACCGCATAGATGAAGTCGAACGGTTCAAGTTCCGGCAGTACCTCGTAAACATCGCCGCCGACCGCTTTCGCATTGCTCCGGCCGGTGTTTTCACGGTAGTCTCTGACAGCGTCCTGCAGGTACCGCGGCGCAATATCGATCCCTATCACATCCGCCTCCGGATACGCCTCGGCCAGTGCAACGGTCAGCGTGCCATCACCGCTTCCGAGATCAGCAATCCGGTACCCGTCATCGACCGTATCGTACCGGTCTGGGAGGTCAACGAGATACTCCAGTGACTCGTCGAGCCCGATAGGGCTGATCCAGGCAGTCTCTCTTTCAGGGTTTGTAATATAATCAGCGAGTGCACGCCGGTACGCCAGCGGTGTGTCATCCATCACATACCACCGCCACGAGTGTGGACATCAGCAACCCGGTGTTTCCCAGACGGTGGATGATCTCGGAAAACACTGCCTCTGTTTCCTCGTCAAGTTTATCAGCTGCAAGCCGCTTCGTATGGTACAACAACGCAAACATGAGTAACTCCTCTGTATCACACTCCTGAAGCGTATCAAACTCCTCCCCCGTGAACCCGAGCTCATCATCAAGAAGATGGAGGAGAACATCCCTGTCAACGAACTCGACCGCATCCTCCTGGTCCGCCCGGAACGCGTACGCCCCGAGGATATCGCGCCGCTTCTGGGAAAGCGCATCCAACCCTTTATCCGTCAATATATACCCGATATTCATGCTTGACGTATCGCCAGGAGTGTCCACGATAGTCGTATCCACCATCCCCCGGTCATACATCACATTGATACGGCGCCCAACCGTCTGCGACGAGAGATCTGTTTTCCCCGGGAACGATGACTCATCCTCCTGCAACCTATCACGGATCATACTCTTCCAGATAGGCTCATCTGCTTCCGCGATACACGCCAGTATCGCATAATCCCGATTATCAACATCCATCACACATCCACCTCATAAAACACACAAAAAACGCCAACACAAGCGCTACAACTCGCAAAATACGGTCCTGCCGACACACAACCGGTGTTATTCATTATTTAGCCTCACGTGATAGCCGGTTCACTCCCAGCATACCAGTTTTAAAAGCACGCAAGAAAGTAGGATTACACAACAATATAGAGCAACACTGACCGCACACGCTAAACCCACAAAGTACCACAAACGATCCCGGATCAGACTCCTACCATGCCAGCTAAAAACGCTTAGGCCGCCCGAAACAGGAAAAAACCAGACACCCAGGCCCTGCCTAAACATCTCTGGTGACACACCCTCTCCAACCGCGCAGCATTCCACCAGAATGCCGCGACACACGGGACCCCGATTCTTCGAACCAGCTATAAATCTTCAAAACATGATCCATTCACATGCCCGGATGGCGCGCCTGCAACCATCAGGCGGCACTGGAAGCACGTTCGCCCACTAATGGCGAACGCACTATAAAAGTTACACCCTATCTATTACACTACTTGCCCGGATGGCGGATACGGTGAACCACGGTGTTCGCCGTTTGAGAAAACGCAACGCGTTTTCGACGGAAACCATCCGGGAAGGAACGACGTACAACTATTGCCCGGATGGCGGAGCTCGATGAACTTGAAACGTTCACTCGATCGACCATCCGGGAAGGA
>JALDAF010000066.1 GCA_022729315.1 Candidatus Nanohalalkaliarchaeum halalkaliphilum
AGGATAAAACCGATGAGGAGGAAGGATGGTACGTTGATAATATCCGGATCGGCGGGTTCGACAGTAACGCAGTGGACCGCGGTCTGCTGAACGAGACGAATAACGTGCTTGCAGTGGAGCTGACGCCGGATCCACAGCCTACCCGGAACGACTCCACGACCGTCTCCTCCTTCGAGAACGGGACATTCAACGACACGGTGGAAACGGAGGACGGTGTGGAGCTTGATGATGCGACCGAAGGAACGTACACGTCGGAACCGATCGATGCCGGTGAAATCGTTGCATGGACCGAGGCGACGACCGGAGTAACGGAACCGGGCGATACCAGCCTCTCGATCAGTTACGGGACGAATGCGACAGGCGCCTGGGAGTATCATACCGACATCAATGACGTGCGTAACGGACGGTACCTCCAGTTCAAGGCCGAGTTTTCATCTGAAAATACGGCGGAGACACCGGTGCTTGAATGGATTTCGGTGAACCAGTCCAGTTACGGGGTGTCGTTCGACGCACGACTGGAGGGGGATGAAGTGCGTACACCCTCCCTTGTGGTCATGTCCGACGAATCCTCGAACCAGGTGACGAACATGGAGGAAGTTGAGGATCATACCGGTGGCGGCATCGGTGCAACAGATCACGCGATCGAGGCGGCGTGCCGTGCACACGAGGACTACGGTATAACGGTGTATGCGATCGCATACGACGAAGATGCGGACCAGGAAGAGTTACAGATGGTGGCAGACTGCGGTGGAGGCGAGTTCTACTTTGCGGACCAGGGAGAACTGGAGGAGATGTACCATAAAGTGGCGCAGGACATCATCCGCGCCAGCTTCGAAGGCCAGCGCATCCACGTCGACGGGAACATGACACATCAGCTCCATCCGGACTCGTTCCTCCAGTTCAATTATACGCCGCCGGACGACGTCAGTTTCGGAACCTTCAGTTTAACGCAGATGTCTGACCGGTTCAGTGGGAACGTGACCTCTCCGAAGAACGGGACGTTCACCGTTCCGGAGGGCGTAAGCGTGTCCGACGTCCGGGTCACCTCGTACTCCTCACATTTCTGGACGGACCGGCTGCTGTTCGAGAACGATTCCGGCGGATTCGAGCATGCGTACCGGCTCTGGGACTATGAGACGGCATACACCGATCTCGGTGACCCATTCGACATCCATCTTCCCGCAGAACATGTACGGGAAGGCGAAAACACGGTACAGATCGATACGGCACTGGATCCAGATGATACGCAGGGCGGAAGTCCTGACGGCAGGGTGATATACACGGCAGAGGTTGATGGTAGCGTCGGATACGGGGACGTATTCCCAACGTACGAGGGTGGAACCTACACGTTTGAAACGGTCGGCGGCGAGGTAACGATCAGTGTCGGAAACGCGTCTGCAGAATGGGATGCATCCGTGGACGCGCTTGATGACGCCGTTGAACGGTTGATCAGCAGGTTAGACGTGAACAATGATGGAGTCGTTGACTTCCATCTGGATGAGGACGAACTGGAGATCGAGTCACAGAGCACCGGTGGTATCGAATGGATGTGGGGGCCGGCCACGATGTCGCTGGAGGTGTGGCGCAGTGACTGACACTGGCTTCCGCGGGCGGACGCGGCACGGGTTCATGTACTCGATATTCGCGATCTTCGTGTTGACCATCGTGGTGCTCACCGTGTCCGCACCGACCATATTCGGCAGCGGGGATACGTAGACTGCTGCCAGCAGTATAGATGAATCGTTCTACTTCCTGTCCAGCGTGGAGCACGACCTGGAACGGGCCGGACGCATCACTGCTACACGTGCGTTTTCCGCGGCAGCGAACCACGTTGCGGTGAACGAGACACCGCTGGCAGAAGGGACGGCGGAGGATGAGGTGATCACCGGGTTCCGGAACGGTACTATCGCCGGGACGGAACAGTTGCTGCTGAACGAGACAAGCTTTGATGACTGGAACGACCGGGTGCAGTCGTTGACACGGGACGCGGGCTGGGACCTTGATGTGCGTTTCGTGGGAGCATCGACAGCGTCAGAGGAACCGGTGACGGTTTCGTTCGACGCACGGTTCAACCTGTCCCTCTACCATCCGCCGTCCCGCACATCGTTTGAACGGACCGTGGACAGGAACTATACCGTATCGATCATGAACGTGACCGATCCACTGCTGTTCCTGGAAACAGATGGGCAGTATGCCCAGGTATTCACCGCCTGTCCCACAACGGAGCGTGCCGAAAAACTGGGGGAGGGAACTGACTACCATTACGATACAGGTGAAAGCTGGACGTCCGGGCGCTCGGTGGTCCGCCCGGACAATGAAGACGTCGACACCGTTGAGGACCGGGATGAAAAGATCCTGGTCGTGGAAGATATCTGCGCCTTCGATGAAAGCACAGTTGAAGACGAGTTCCCTGATTTCAACGGAGTCATATCCGAAACGGAACGACCGATGGAAAACGATGGGAGCACGGTCTGCGATGACGTGGACAGCTCCGGGATCGACGCCTATATCAGCGGTGTCGACACCATCACGGAAACGCTTCCAGCCGACACGATGACGGTCATGACCGGGGAAGCCACCTGGCGCAACAATATCCTGGACGAAGTCGGATCTACGTGCTATTTTGCGAACGACGGCGGACCAACAATCTTTGATCGGCTTGAAGGCAAATTATCGTCCTCCGAAAGGGGTACAGGGTGGTCCGCGTTCGTCAACATCCCTGACCTGCCTGCAGCGTACCAGGATACCTCCCGCAGTGCCGTGGACCACGTCTACTTCAGCGACGACTCAACGGACAACAGCAAGATAAAGGGTGTGTCCGATCACCACGAATGGTTCGAACTGGATCAGGACCACATCGATGCATGGGCTATCAACGATCTGGCGTACGATTAACATCCTTCATGCTTTTTCTGGTACGTACGTATACCTGGCAGGTACAATGTGATGAAGAAGACAAGGAAAAAGAAAAAGAAAGGGTAGGTACCCGAGGTAGAAACTACCTCAGATCTGTTTACGGAGCTCGGTCCTGCAGCGGTCGCTCAGACGTGGCAACTGCGTTCTGGATACCGTCTTCGATGTCATACGTGAGCTGCATATCCGAACTCACACATGAACCGGATGTGACATCACCAAGGTCAACTGTCACGGTGACATCAGAACCACTGTCAATCCATTCCCACTGGTTGTCACCAGCATCGTTCCAGTCATTCTGTTCTACGCCCTCAAGGTCGATAGCGGTCACATTGATGTCGTTACCGATCGCCTGGAGCGTGAACTGAGCGTTTCCATCTGCATCAAACGCCCAGCTACTCACTGCCACATCTCCTGGTCCGAAGTCCGGGTCACTCGGCTGGCACTGATCGAAGATACCGAACTGGACAAGAAATGCTCCCACAACAAGAATCGCAAGAAGCGCCCAGCCATATGTCGTCAGGTATTCGATCGCCGACTGACCTTTTCGTGTCGTATTATACGGATTCATGGCTATCAAACAGGGTTTATCCCGGGCAGTATAAATAAGTTACCTCCTCACGGGAGGTATCCGCGCTATATGGAGCCTCCAAGGGCGCTGGTGATGATGATGTCAGCGATGAAGTAGATGAGCACGGCAAGGACCGTGAACACGGGGATGTACTTGAGACCGTACTTCACGTTGCCGTTCTTGATCTCTGACAGGATGAGCGCGGCAAAGGCATTTGAGATGAGGATCGCTGCCACGGCAAAGACCCGGAAGAACTCAATGTTGATGTCTGGGGCGGACATCTCCATCATCCCGGCTTCAGGGATGTCGTCAATACCGCCGGCGTGTTCACCCCACAGGTCGTCCGTGGTCTCCGCCAGGTAGGTCGAGATGGCGAACAGGAGCGGTGCGCCGAGGACGGATGCGAACAGGATGAAGATCGAGTACATCTTCACGTTCGCCTCGATCTCTTCACGGAGATGCAGCGAGTTCCGGATGTCCTGCGCCGAGCTTTCCAGCAGGGCGGATGCCTCTCCCCCGGCGTGGATGCCGTCGATCAACAGTTTCAGCGTTTCCGCGAACAGGTCGGAGTTCGTGTTCGCCGCCAGTTCATCCAGCGCCTCGTCTACCGGGACCCCGCCGAACATCTTCATCGCGGTGCGCTGGATATCGTCGGCCAACGGTCCGAACTCGTCCCGTGCGCTTAACAGGAATGCTTTCTCCACGGTGAGTCCGGACTCGATGTTTGCACTCATCAGTAGCAGGGCGTCCGGCAGCACCTGTTCGATGGCGCGTTTCCTACGCTCCGCCAGGATGGCGAACAGGGCGTACGGCGGGAGCAGCGAAAACGGTGCCGCCACCAGGAATAAGATGATGGACGTTGTCAGCTGAAACCCGGTGAAATACAGGGCCACAGGAAGCACCAGCAGGAATCCGAAGACAAGGTTCACCGTTGTCTGCTGGTACGCACCGATACGGGCGTACCGCGCCTGCTGAGCGATATATTCAGTATATTTATCTGGAAGCGTCACGAAGATGGAGAG
>JALDAF010000015.1 GCA_022729315.1 Candidatus Nanohalalkaliarchaeum halalkaliphilum
GACGTGGCATTCGCTGTCACCTGTTGTCGTACAATCATTTGCGTCGTCTTCACCAACCGTTACAGTGAACGCGTCTTCCGTGTCACAGTTCCTGGTGTTCCATCCGGTGGTGGTTCCTCCTTGGTCTGTTACCTGGTATTCGCAGGTGGCTTCGTTGATGCCGGAAATATCGTCCTCGTCTATGACGTCGACGGTGAAGTCGTCGTTGAACCAGTCGTTTTCTTCATCCGGGCCGGTGATTTCTGTGTGGGGGTTGGTCATGTCGATGAATACGAGTGCCTGGTCTTCGCCGGTGCGTCCGTCTTCTGCTTCTCCTTCTGCCCAGAGGGTGAGGTTGCCCTGTTCGTCTTGGTCATCGCCGACGGGGACGGTGTTTGGATCATCGTATGGTTCGGTTTCTGGACCGGTGATTGTTTGTCCGTTTTCGTCTTGGATTTCCCAGGTGATTTCTTCGCATTGGAGTCCGCCGGCGTCGCAGGTGATGTCGATGGGTTGTGGTTCATTTTTCCATTCGGTGTCGTCGTAGTGGACGGTGACCTCGATGTCACTGTATCCGATA
The DNA here is from genome assembly GCA_022729315.1 of Candidatus Nanohalalkaliarchaeum halalkaliphilum. Taxonomy (GTDB): domain Archaea; phylum Nanohalarchaeota; class Nanosalinia; order Nanosalinales; family Nanohalalkaliarchaeaceae; genus Nanohalalkaliarchaeum; species Nanohalalkaliarchaeum halalkaliphilum. Next base: position 560 of record JALDAF010000015.1, read on the forward strand.
CTGTATGTACGTTCATCGGTATCGCTGTTGCCGGCGTTGTCCTGGACGCGTGTTTCGACGGTGCAGGTGTTTTGGCCTTCGGTTGAGCATACTTCGTTTTCTCCTACTGGGACGGTGAAGGCGTTGTCTGTGTTGCAGTCGCGGTTGTTCCATCCGGTGGTGGTTCCTCCTTGGTCTGTCACCTGGTATTCGCAGGTGGCTTCGTTGATGCCGGAGAGGTCGTCCTCGTCTGTGACCTCGACTGGGAAGTCGTCTTCCTGCCAGCTTCCTTCGTCTGGGGTGGTGATTTCGGTGGTTGGGTCGGTCATGTCGATCAGTACGGCTGCTTCATCTGTACTGGTTGCTCCGGTTTCTGCCTGTCCTTCTGCCCAGAGTGTGAGTTCTCCCTGTTCCTCATCTTCATCGCCGACGCTGACGGTTGTTGTATCTGTGTTCTCTGTGTCACCGGTGATCTCCTGTCCGTTTTCGTCTTGGATTTCCCAGGTGATTTCTTCGCATTGGAGTCCGCCGGCGTCGCAGGTGATGTCGATGGGTTGTGTTTGGTTTTTCCATTCGGTGTCGTCGTAGTGGACGGTGACCTCGATGTCACTGTATCCGATGCTGAATGTGCGTTCATCCGTATCAGTATTACCGGCATAATCTTCAACATATGTGATGACGCGACAGGTATTTTCACCCTCGGTTGTGCAGTCGTTGGCGGAGTCTTCACCAACGGTGACGGTGAAGTCGGTGTCACAGGATCGACTGTATGGACCGCTCGTGGATCCATCGTTTCCATCATCCACGTAGTATTCACAGTTTGCGGTGCCGGAAACGTCATCCTGGTCCGTGACATCAACCTGGATGTTTTCGTCATGCCAGCTTCCTTCGGCTGGATCGGTGATGTCTGTGGTAGGGTCGGTCAGGTCGATACGGACCGGCTGACTGTTCCAGTCCTCTGCGTTATCATCCGCATCCACGCCACGGTACTCGAGCGTGAGTTCTCCCTGTTCTTCAGTATCATCCCCTACAATGACCGTTGTCTCATCACACCCACTCATACATATGCCATCGTCAAGTTCAGTACCTGTGTCATCCAAGATCCGCCACTCGATCTGTTGACATTCGGTTCCGTCGTCCGTACACCATATGTCGATGGGCTGTTCCGTGTTCTCCCATTGCTCATCCTCGTAATCATCCTCCGTGACCGGTGCCTCCGCTAACTGGATGTTGTAATATGCTTCGTCCTCTTCCACGTTATCGTCCTGGTCCGTTACCCGGCTCTGTACGATACACCGGTCTTCCCCGTGTTCGTAACACAGGTCGTTATCGCCGACGGTGACGGTGACGGTTGCGGATTCACAGGACCGGTCCTGCCAGCCACTCCAGTCCACACTCCCCCCGTCAAGGACAGTTCCCACGCGGTATTCGCACGTGTCGATCTCGACGTGGTCGATGGCTTCAACGATCATGTCAGTAAGGTCATCGTAGTCCGAACCGTAGTCGAATACTTCGTCTGACGCTATTTCCATCGTTTCCTCGGGGAACCCGGAGTCGGTACATTCTCCGTCCCCGAGCAGGCTGAACAGGTTGAAATTGTGTTCGTCCGCGTAATCCGCGATATCCTCTGCATATGCATATGACAGGCTTTCTCCACAGTTCCAGTCGCCATTTGATTCTCCACGTCCACCCGTTGTCTCGTGGTCGCTGATAACCATGATGACGGATGCCCATCCATCCGTCCAGTCGTGTCGCTGATGGACATCCTGCACGCCAGCACCCCAGAACTCTGTTGCATCCATCTCAAGCGTGATCCGTTCGATACGCAGACCGGGATTGGATCCTTCAGCAGGCTGGACGTACATGGAGTACGTGTGACCGGGCGGAGTCTGGAACGTGTCCTCGGTATATTTCCCCTGGAGCGGTACGTCGCTCTGGATGGCCGTGGAGGAACCGGGTGCGATACCGCTCACGAAGTCAGCGTCAAGATCGCTCTGATAACGCATGTCTGCCCGCTCCCAGTAGTTTTGGAGGTTATCAATACTGCCGCCGTAGCCCTCGAAGTTTTCTATCACCGTTTCACCGGACTGGCCATAGTCCCGTATGATACTGTCGTAGATATCACCATTCTCCCGTCCATGATGGATTCCGACGCCGCCACCCGGCCATAGATTATCTACCGCTACATCAGTGATTGACGCAATCTCCGCACCCCCCTCGTTGTACAGTCGGGCGTGGATGTAGTCTTCCTCGTACTCCGCCTCCACGCGGTATACCTCATCAGAGGATATCGGCTCAGTAGCAGAGTCAGTCTCGATATATTCTATATCTCCGTGATGTCGTACACGGAGGTCTAGCCGGTCGTTATCTTCATCGACCAGTATGTTAAAGAAGATACCGTCGCCTTCCTCCTCGTAGTCACCATAATCTCCGGCCGCCAGATCGTGCCGGTGATCCTGGTTCATGTGGTCGATGAAGGCATCCATCTGTGTGATCTCATCGATGACCTCGTAGCTGTCTATACATTCTCCTCCTCTATCCTCCTCCTGCTCATCAGAACATATCACATCTGTACGATACAGGTTGTTGAGTGCGTACACGGTGCTTTCCACGTCGATGCCGTGTTCTTCCTCGATGGCAGAGTCGATGTCATCGATCTCGTCCTCCATCGTTTCCCATTCCCCGCTCATGGTGCTGGACGTGTCGATCACGTACGCCAGGTCGACGCCATCTGCTTCAGCGCCCGTGTCCTCGATGTTTACGTCAAAGTCACTGTCGAACCAGTCATCATCATCGGGGTCAGGGTCAACGATCTCCGTGCCAAGTTCCTGTGCTGTGGCGACGGGGATCGTCAGTGCCAAGAATATGATAGCGAGGATTGCTGTTCGTTTCATGTTCCATCACCGTGGTCGATGCGGATGATTCGGTCGCCTTCAAACGTACTATCTACTCCTATGAACTCTTCCGTGATAAAGACTGTGCCCCGGTTCGTCTCAGGGAGGTGGATCGTGTAATAGAACTGGCCGTCGTCGACGTTGGTCAGGGTGATGTTCCGTGTCTTGGCGGTCATGCCGTCCGATGCCATGGTCCGTAGCACGAGCCGTTCATGTGGCTGGTCGGTTGACAGGTTCAGTGTGGCCCGGATCGATTCGCCGGATGCTGCAGTTGCAGGAAGTGTCCGTTCTGCATGTATCGTAGAAACGGGTTCGTCAGCGTCCTCGGTGAGTAGTACGGTGATACCGGTCGCCGCCAGAATCCCGACAACGATCACCGCTGCCAGCAGAATAGCATAGGTGCGAGCGGAACCGGTCATGGGAGGAGGTTAGTTCTACTGCTATATAAAATATGTATCCCCATGTAGCGCCCTGATAACTTCTGTGTACAGGGAACCTGCTCAATCCAATGTTAGCGGAAGTGGAGTTCTGGTGGGGGTATTTCATCGTATTCGCAGATGTTTTGTTCGCAGGTTCCGAGGATGCAGTGGTCGTCGAGGTCACAGGGGTCTCCGAGGCCAGCGAGGAGGGTGAAGTGGTTGTCGCACTGAATATTGTTGTTTCCGACGTTGTCTTCGGTGTATATGCAGTATTCTTTGGGTCCGTACGGATAGTCTTCTGAGAACGAGGTTGTGTACGTGCAGGAGTCGTCTCCGGGGTATTCGCAGTATGGTCGTTGACAGTCCGCGTTCCGGCAAATCTGTGTGTGGTTGATCCCGGAGTAGGGGTCGAACGTGTCGGGGTCGAAGGTGATGGGGTTTTCTATCGCGACGGGTTCGGGGCGGTGGCAGCCGTCTTCTTCGTTGCAGTCGATTTCTGGGTCTGAGAGGTCGATGTTGAATTGGGCGGTGTGGGTGCCGGTGTTGCCGGCGTTGTCCTGGACGCGTGTTTCAACGGTGCAGGTGTTTTCTCCGGTGGTGGTGCAGTCGTTGGTGGGGTCGTCGCCGACAGTGACGGTGAATGCGTTGTCGGTGTTGCAGTCCCTGGTGTCTGAGTTGGTTTCTATTCCGTCATCGTAAATCGTGTATTCACAGGTGGTTTCGTTGATGCCGGAAATATCGTCCTCGTCTATGACGTCGACGGTGAAGTCGTCGTTGAACCAGTCGTTTTCTTCATCCGGGCCGGTGATTTCTATGTGGGGGTTGGTCATGTCGATGTATACGAGGGCCTGGTCTTCGCCGGTGCGTCCGTCTTCTGCTTCTCCTTCTGCCCAGAGTGTGAGTTCTCCCTGTTCGTCTTGGTCATCGCCGACGGGGACGGTGTTTGGATCTTCGTATGGTTCGGTTTCTGGACCGGTGATTGTTTGTCCGTTTTCGTCTTGGATTTCCCAGGTGATTTCTTCGCATTGGAGTCCGCCGGCGTCGCAGGTGATGTCGATGGGTTGTGTTTGGTTTTTCCATTGGTTGTCGTCGTAGTGGACGGTGACCTCGATTTCACTGTATCCGATGTTATAGTATTCTTCTACGGCATCACCGATGTTGCCGGCGTTATCCACGGCACGGATGCGGATGCCGCATTCGTTTTCTCCTTCTGTGGTACATTCGTTGATGGAGTCTTCGCCGACGCTGACTGAGACCTGGTCGCAGTCTCTGTCGGTCCAGCCTGTCCATCCGTCTCCACCATCGTTTGTCTGGTACTCGCAGTAGTCGATACCTGATCCGCCGGTGTCACTGTCCGTTACTTCATCCACCAGCGTGAAATCGTCTTCGTACCATTCATCGGTATCATCCAGGGAGCTGGTCGGTGCTGTGTAGTCGATGTTGAACGTGGCATCGTCGGTAACCGTATTGTCGTATTCGTCGTCTGCCCTGACCTCGACAAGGCAGGCATCAGATCCCTCTGTGGAGCAGGTTTCGTCGCTCCCAACGCTGACCGTGAAGCCGCTGCCACAGGTGCGGGTTGTCCATCCGTCACCGTTGACCTGGTAGTAGCAGCTGTCTGCGTTCTCATCGTCGACACTAACAGGGATTTCTTCGTTATACCAGTCGTCCTCGTCCGGCCCGGTGATCTGTGTGGATACATCTGCTTCGACGGTGAAGGATCCGTCCGCATCCTGGTTATTGCCAGCCAGATCGTACGCGACGGCAGTGTACGGTACAGTTTCTCCTGGATCAGTTTCCGATGAATCGACTGTGTGTTGACAGGTGTTGGAAGAGCAGGTTTCCTCGTGTGTTCCATCCACGTAAATCTCTATACGGTCGATGCCGGAGTGACTGTCGGATGCGCTGGCGTCGATAGTTACGTCATCATCAGCTGATGGGGATCCCGGTGAATGATCCACTGAAACGGATGGGTCGACCTTGTCGATGCGGACCCGCTGACTGTTCCAGTCCTCCTGGTTCCCGTCCTCGTCTTCTCCACGGTACACCAGGTAAAGTTCGCCATCATGGTCCTCCCCGACTGTAACGGGGGTTGATGTATCATATACAACTTCGTAGCTGCTGTCATCTGGTTCCAGAATGTTTCCGTTATCGTCTTCGATCCGCCAGTGGATCTGTTCACAGTCGTCGTCTGTGCACCAGATCTCGATATCCTGTGGTGTGTCTTTCCATCCATCGTCATCGTAATTATCTTCTGTTTCCGGTGCACTACCGGTTAGATCCTCGTCTGGGATGGCTTCATCGTAGATGCGGAAGCTGTTGATGATCCCGTCAAAGTAGGAGTACCCGTGGGTATACTGGTCACAGGTCTCGCTGTCTGGGTCGACACACTTGGCGCCGATGTTGAGGTCCAGTGCATGATCCTCGATAGGGCCGTCGCCGGTATCGGGTACGACCGTACTCATGTGCTCCCCGTTCTTGAAGAATCGGAACTCCGATCCATCCCAGGTGAATGCGACCTCGGTCCATTCGTCCAGTTCCACGATGAAACCGGAGGGAACCCAGCCGCCGAACCCGTCTTCGTCAACATTACACCAGGGGTTACAGTCATCTGACCGTACGGCCGCAACGAACTGTCCATCCTCGAATATCCCCATCTTGAACTCTCGGTTCTTCGTGAAGATGGTCTGTGCGAAACCCTCATCATCACCGTATGAACGCGGGTATATGTATGCTGACGCTGTTACGGTATCAAGCCACATGTCTGGATCATGGTCTATCGTAACGAATTCTTCGTGACCGCTGAACTCCAGGGCATAGTTGCCTGAATCATCCGTTGTCCACGCAGGGTCGTACGGTTCGACGCTTGAATCATATCCGCGCCATCCATCGTGGGGGCCCTCCGCGTCTCCTACTACCTGCCCGGATCCCTCGTCCATCGGCCACCGGCCCATAAAGTCGTTATCGGTCGCTGCAGCCAGGGAGATGAACTGGAGCATCGTTACGGCTAGCAGGGCGAGGATGAGGAATCGCTTCAGGTGGTGTCGCGGATCACTGGTATGTGCGTTGCGGTTCATAGTTCATCTCTCTTCGAAACGTGCCGGGGAACGAGTCCGTATCTGGAGCCGCGATGTACAGGTTTGCACGTGTCCATGCATGGTACTGCTGTCCGTTATGCGGGTACAGAATTTCAAGGTCGATCGCGTCCTCTACTTGGGTTGCATCCTCCGCTTCAAACCGTGCGTTGATGTACCGGTTTGCGGATCTGGAGTTGTTGAATGCGACGATGAACACAGCGTGTTCGCCGTCTTCACTCGTGTACGTCGCAGATCCGGATCCGATACCGCCGGAAGGTAGCTGGTCCATATAGTCAACAGACACTGTTCCCCGGTCATATGAATCGACAGTCGCAGGGAACAGCTGCTCGAAATCCGGAGGAGCATAGGACACGGACAGTATCCGTGATCTGGTGAATGTGGTATCCCCGGTTATGGCGGTATTGCCAGGATCTACTGTTCCTGATACGGTTACTGTCTCCGGTAGTTCATCCGGGAGATTGACGGTATATCGGATTGTCTGGTTATATACTTCCCGTACAGTGAAATTGTACCACTGTTGGTTGCCGTTGAATTCATATTTTTCACGTATTGTGACGTCCTGTGGTTCTGACAGGTCAAAGGAGAGTGCAGGACGTATTCGGGTGCCTGGTTCTGCAGACGCCGGAAGATCACGATCTACTGTTATCGTGGGCTCTGGTTCTGTCAATCTCTCGTGGTCAAGAGTGAACTGGTCTCCTGCCAGCAGTACTGCGCCGGTAACGACAGCCAGAAGTGTGATTCCCACCCCGATCCGTACCCACATAGCTCTTAATGAGGGCCCGTGGTATAAAATGTTATCTTGTGTGCCGCGGTACCTGGTCCGGGGGTACAACGTTTCTTAAGTCTCGGCGGACACGGATTGTACCATGTGGACCGAGGACTACCGGCCGGAGACGCTGTCCGCGTTCAAAGGCAGTTCCAAGACGGTGAACGAGGTGAAGAACTGGGTTGAGGACTGGAGCCGCGGTCAGAAACAGCGCTGTCTCCTGCTGCATGGGCCGCCAGGTGTTGGGAAGACGTCGCTGGTGCATGCACTGGCGAACGATCTGGACCGGGACGTGTTTGAGACGAACGCGTCCGAGGCCCGGACCCGGCAGGATGTCGAGGATAAGCTGGAGCAGGCCGCGAAGCAGATGTCGTTCAGCGGGAAGCAGAAGCTGATCCTCGTGGACGAGGTGGACGGCATGGGAAGCGGGGATCGTGGAGGAACACGGGTGATCAACCGGGTGATCAAGGAGACACGGTTCCCTATCATCCTGACCGCGAACGATGCGTACGATTCCAGCATCCGGTCCATCCGGAACGCGTGCAAGGTCGTGGAACTGGGTAACGTGCATACGAACTCGGTTGCGGCACGGCTCCGCGACATCTGCGAGGAAGAAGGTATCGAATATGAGGACGGTGCACTGAAGTCGATCGCCCGGCGGGCGGACGGGGATATGCGGTCCGCGATCAACGATCTGGAGAGCGTGGCCAGTGCAGGATCGGTGACGAAGGAGGATGTGCGTACGCTCGGATACCGTGAAACGGAGCGGGATATATTCGAGGCGTTGAAGATCGTGTTCAAGACGACGACGGCCCAGACCGCGTCAGGAGCAACCGATGGGTTGAGCGAGGATCACGGAGAAGTGTTTGAATGGATCCGGGAGAACGTTCCCAAGGAGTATGAACGGGAACGCGATGTTGCACGGGCGTTCGACAGCCTGTCGAAGGCGGACGTGTTCCGTGGACGGATGATGAGCCGGCAGGACTGGGCGTTGATGAAGTACGTGTACAGTATGATGACGGTCGGTGTGGCACTGGCCAAGGATGAGAAGTATTCGGGGTGGACCAGGTACGGGTATCCGTCCCGTATCCGGAAGATGGGGCAGAGCAAGGCGGCCCGTGAGAAACGGAAGAGTATCGGGGAGAAGATCGGGGAGGAGCTGCATGTCTCCGTTTCGGAAGCGACGGATATGATCCCGTTCCTCCAGATCCTGTTCGAACACGAGGACTGGAAAGCGAACATCGTGGAACGGCTGGGGCTTGAAGAGAAGGAAGTCGAGTTCATCGAATCGTTCTAACCGTTAATTCTATCAGGGGCAGGCTGTTCTCCGGAGGAAGGAGTAGCTTGAATCGAGTTCGATGATGCTGCAGTCGTCGTCCGTTACACGGTCATGGTACGCGAGGTTTGGACCGATACGGTCATCCATCACCTCCACGTTCCGTTCAAGGTTGTGCAACATTTCGTCCCGGTCCCGGGGTATGCCGATGTCAATCACCTGCGGTGGATCGTCCAGTCCGGACGGTGTGGCGGTCCCGGTGTAATCCGGTCGGTCGGCAAACACGTTTCCGTGGTAGACGAACAACGTGTCAGTTTCATGCGGTGCAAGAGTTGCGGAGATGTTGAGACCGATCCCGTTCTGGTAGATGCCCTGTATCTGGTCGGGACGGAGCACCTTGTCGTATATCCGGACATCTTCCATCCGGCCGTCGGTGGTATATTCATCCCGTTCATCGACTCTGCCGGTATTCCCGATATCCATATGGTCAGCGATACTGTCGAGGCCGCTGTAGGATCCGCTGGCAACTTCTTCGCCATCCAGGTATACCCGGTACGTCTGGGTCGTGTCTGTCCACGTTAACGCGATGTGTCGCCATTCATGCGGTTCGAACTCTGCTATGTTCGTTTCACGCTCCCAGTCATCCCCCAGGCCAATATAGAAATCCAGGTCTTGTTCGTATCCGATGAATATCTGGTTATCCCATGCATCCTCCGGGTACACGTGGCCGATCATGCGGTACTGTGCAGAATCGATCTCGTTCAGTCGGGTCCACAGGGTGATGGTCCCCTGGTCTGAACGGACCTCGTCTGTCCCGATCTCCACGTATTCTTCGTTGTCGCCATCGAACTCGAGCGCGGTATCGTACCGGCCGCCAACCCATTCAGCGCCAACGATCTGCCCATGGTTCTCGTTGCCACTGGAATCGTTCGCCCACTGTCCGCCACCCTCATCCATCTTGAAGTGGGCGACGGCCCGGGTATCGTCAGCGTACGTGTCGATGTCGCAGCCTGTTGTTTCGTTCCACGGCAGTTCCTCGCCGTCCTGGATGACACGGATGTCGCTGCAGTCATCGTTCACCTCGGTCCGTGACGCGGGCAGTATGAGGGGGACCGGTTCCTCCGTGACCGCTGCCCCCTCCCGTTCCTCCACGGCGACACTGGTACGGAATGCCCACTGGTTGTGCCACCACATCTCCTCAGCATGGCTTCCCAGGTTTTCAGCTATACTGGTATCGTGTTGAGCGAGTGAATCCGTGTGAGCCAGGTCAGCGGTTGCGACAAGCATCGTGACGATGAACAGGAGTGCGCCGGAGATCAGGACAGTGGCGATGATAAAAAACTGTCCGCTCCGCACATGAGACGGTGTATCCCTCATTCGTACCACCACACCGTGTCCAGCATATAGTATTCAGGAGTTTCAGTCTTTGTTTTCCCGGTGTAGGTATAGGAGAAGGATGGACTGCCGATAGCCCGTGGCGGTGTAAACCAGTAGTTGTCCCCGGTCTCTCCCAGTAACAGTGATCGCAACACGGCGATGTCGTCGTCCCCGAGGTCTTCCCGGTTGAACAGTGCTGCACTTCCCCGGTTATCGATGGCGTTCTCACTCACCGGGATCTCTCCGACGATCCGGGGACCTTCCGCCTCCAGCTTTAAGCCCTGGCCGTCAAACCGGTGAAGCACGGTGAACGACCTGCCGTCTACATCAAGAGTGTCTCCGCGCTGGTACGGACCCTCATCAGCCCCATCGAAACTTACCTGTCCGGGGGGGTCACCATCAAGATCGAAGTATGCGAACTCAAGGTATTCTGTACAGGCGTCAGGTCCTTCAATGAATGCTTCCTGCTCAAAGTTGACCATGAGGAATTCAAGTCGATCACCGAAGACGGGATGCGGGTCATCCTCCAGGTCGATCGTCCCGCGTTTGTACGGGTATTGGTCTTCGCCTTCACACGGTGACCGCGCAATATCTCCCCATTGATCCTGCTGAGTCTGGTATTCCTGTGTCCAGTTCTCTTCGAGGTCGTACAGGCTGGTGTTGTATTCATAGTGCTCCATCTTCGTCATGTAGTAGTCTGCCCGGATACGGGCCGTGTTGTAGGTGCTGAACCGGTGTTCGCGCGTCGGTTTTAACTGCATCGGTGTGTCCTGCACCAGGACATAGGTGTTCCCCAGCAGGTTGACCAGGTCTCCTTCCCGGTGTTCCGCATTGAAGTCATCCGTGCTGAACGTGATCGTATCATCGGTGTGACGCCGGACGGTCACGTCCTCCTCTTGGACCGTGAATGTGGTTTCCTCGTAACCGCCTGCATCGGTGAACCCGACCACGTCGATGTTGGTCTGCATGAAGTAGTTGTTCGGTCGGTAGGACGGTGATCCTGATTCGTGGACACCGAAAAGAACGTTTGTCTCCGGTCCTTCCCCGTACAGCCCGTGCTCCGCCTCGTATTCGAATCCGAGCGTGTCCAGCACCGTTCCCTCGATACTGCTTTGATCGATATCTGTGATAGCTACCAGCACGTTGTCCGCGCCAACGAAAGAGGTAAGTTCATCTTCATGATCTGATAGTGACGCATACTGGCTGTGTGTGATGGCTGCATCGAACGGCGCCAGGTGTTCCCGCGCAGGGTTAACGGTTTCGATGTTGAAGTGGATGTCCCGGGTATCCAGCTGTGACTGATTCATCCGCTGGGAAAGCATCCGTGCGAACGTGGCATCGTACAGGACCAGTGTATCGTCTACGATGCCGACCTCGTAGTAGTCGCCGTCACAGCCAGTAACACCTGCGGTGCATTCGAACCGGTCTCCTGCCTGGTATGGGCCTGAAGCGAACTCTCCGCTCCCATCGAAATCAAAGTTGACACTGTCGTAGTCCTGGACCCCGTCAAATGTCGTGTCAGACAGGATGAACGGCACATCCCCGAAGGCTGGATGTTCCGTCAGATTCCCTTTCCGGTACCCGTGCTCCGAATCCGGCAGCTGTTCTCCACCTACAACGGCGTCGGTCTCGTAATACACACCGGCCTCATCCACTTCCCACGTCAATCCCTCCTCCGTTGAACTGCCACTGATATGCCACTGGCTGTACTGGGAATCAGTGACACCCGCAAGACTGTAGTTCAGGTCACCATCCGATACGGTGAACGTTTCCTGGTCGATGGGATTCCCACCACTGTCCAGCGCCTCGAACGTTACCTCTGCCGACGTATCGTCCGGATCCGGGATGGTGGCATCGATATTCAACTCCAGCCACTCCACGGAGTCACCTGCATCAAATATCTCACTGCTGTACTCGCCCTCGAACGGGTCCGGGCCGTTGAAGTAGAGTTCTTCGATTTCCGCCTGTGAAAGGAACGTCTCGTATACCTGTACTTCATCTATCCTGCCATCGAACGAATCGCGGTCCACTGCTTCTTCCCGTCCGATGCTCCAGACATCCGTATCTGCCCAAGATATTTCGGGTACGTTACTGGCCATGCTGCCGATCTCATTTCCGTTGATCCATATACGTTTACCGTCTTGATCGGTCGTACCATCCCACTGCGCCACGACGTGGTGCCATTCTCCGACCGCCCAGCCTGCCGCATCTTGATCCACCGGAAGAGCTGAACGACTATCATCATCGTACAAGTCAAAGTAAAAGTCCCCATCTATGTGGAATGAGAGGGCTACCCCTTTTCCATTTTCGGAGCTAAGTCCACGACCACCCATCACGCCCATCGGGTCATCGAAGTCCATCGTATCCGGCCGTATCCAGAGGCTTATGGTGAACGGGTCCGTGTCTTCTGGTCGGGTATCGTCCGGGATATCCACGTAAGACCCATCGGTTTGCCCGTGGAATTCGAACGCGTCAGTGCTGAACACGCCAGGGATGCCGGTTCCAACGCCGTCAACGGTTGTACCGTCAAACTGGTTCCCGCTGTAGTCCAGAACATTGCCGCCATTACCGCTTACAGACCGGTCCATCCGCCAGTACCCGATAAGGTTGTCACCTGCGGTCCCATCCAGGTATCCGATGCCGAGGGTGCCGCTGTTGTCGTCGCGGTCTGCGGAGGTGCGTGTGAATTCGCCCTGGTTCCAATCGCTCTGTGTCTGTGTCCGGAATACATTGATTTGCTCTTCCTGTTCGTCTCCGGCTCCCCAGTCACCGGGCGTGGTTGAAAACTCGTAGGTGTACGTCTCGTCGGTGATGACCGCGGTATCGATACGGGGTGGGGGCAGGTTATGGATCTGCATCGCGTAGCTGAGGGAGGGGTTCAGACTGTTCAGGACGGCGTTGAAGCTGTCTCCATCGTCTTCCAGGATGATATGGTCCAGGATGCCTGCATCGTCGAGGGCGGCGAGAAGTTCTTCAGATTCCTGTGTGATGTGTACATTGGTCCAGTCCGTGGGTTCGGGGACGGATACGAATGAGGTGAGGTAGATCACGATGATGAGTGCTGCGATGATCCCTTCGATGGCATGGAAGTATCCTTTCCGCTCCTGTTCGTTTACCATACGTGGAACACCCCGTGGATGACGTGGTTTTCTTCGGCGGTGGTGTCGAACCGGTCGACCCTGATGACGTTGTCGGTGTGTTCAGGTGGGGCGGTACCGATGGTTCCCAGCTGTCTGCGGAGGATGATCAGATTCCCATCACTGATCTGGGTGTCGCCGATGTTGGTGACGTACGTGTTCTGGTCTATTGTAAGGATCTGGGTGTCGCTGAGATCGTAGTGGTCGGCGTCGGAGAAGTCCCAGTCTGTGCTGATCCATATCTCGTTATACCATCCGTCACTGGCTGCGGTCAGGAAGTGGTAGGTGGTCCCGTCGATGTTTTCGGTCCCGTAGTGAATCCTGTCCTCGGTATCCGGCGGGTAAGCAGGTTCCACGATATGATCGGGTGCTTCCCCTTGGATGAAGGTGTTGGAGGTGTCGATGTAGAGCATGACGGTGAACCGGGCGTTGAAGTCCCGTTCCATGGAGAGTACTGACTGTATTTCAGCATAGTCCATCTGTTGCATGGCGGTGATTTTGTCTGTTTTCACTCCTGTCCGGTTACTGTGCTGTATCCCCAGTGTCTCGATGAATACGGGGTCTACCTGATGCCAGTCTGTTCCGTTTGTCGTCGCATCCTCCGCCCAGTACCCGGGATTGTTCATCAGGACCTCGCTTGCACTTAAACTCACCATCTGGAGGTCATCAAGGTTCCGGTTCTCCTGCACCTCAGGGACGGCGCTCATGACACTGGTGATAAGGATGATGATCGCACCGAAAAACACCATTGCTCCTGCCATGTAGTCGATGCTGATCTGGCCGGTGCGTTTCAGGGGATAGCGGTTCATCACTGTTACCGTATTGGATTTGACGGTATGTAAATATGTGCGTCCATACTCGGAATGTTCCGCCGGTAACCTGGTTAGATGACGTTCAGAGCCATCACGTAGAGGATAAGACCAAGGAAGCCCATGATAACAGAGTGTTTGATTCCTGCTGCAGCGTCTCCTTCCATGACTTCTCCTACAACCAGTCCGTTGAGGATGCCTTCCACGACCAGCATGAGGAGGAACAGTGCCTGGTAATAGCAGATCTCCTCGGTGGCGCTTCCAAGCCCGAAAATGGGGCAGATGTTGCACAGGGGCTGTGCGATACTGCCGGGCTGACAGAAATTCTGCATCTCTCCGAACCCGAACCCGTTCATATCTCCTCCGCCGGCTCCACCGATGTTGAGCATGAAATCGTCTAACAGGTAGTACATGCCGATGATGATGAAGAGGAACAGGAAATGGATCGCATAGATGATGTATACCTGCTGGTTCAGCACGGAGTGTTTCTTCCGTTCCGCATCCTTGATCATTGATGCATTCGAGGCGATCGCATCGATCGTTTCCGAGATGTTTCCGCCGGATTCGTAGGCCTGCAGCACGATGTACACGGAACGTGTGATAAGTTCGCTTCCCTGCGTCCGGTTTGCAAACCGTTCCATGACCTCCGGGAACGGGATACCCCAGGAGATCTGGTGCGATGCACGTTCCACTTCATTGTTCAGTGCCCCGTAATCGGTCCGTGATGCCTGCCGGAAGGCTTCCGGAAGGGACATGCCGCTCTTGATGGACTCTGACAGGTTCCGGAGGAATGCCGGGAACTCTGCTTCCATCCGCTTGTATTTCCGGTTCCTGAAATAGTAGTAGATACCGTATGGCAGGAAGGCGATGATGAACCCGGACATGAACAGCGAAGCTGCGATCGGCTGCATCGTTTCCGGGACGTGGATGTATGCGACCGCGGAAAATAGTATCATGATGCCGCCGATGCTGTATGAAACCATCTGGATCTTCTGTCCCAGCGTCATGTTGTTGAAGTCAAGGTTCATCGTGTGGTAATCGCCTCCAGTTATTCGAGTGGGGATACCCCCTTCACGATGATGATGAACATCATCGCTGCCAGTGGTAGCAGTATGAATACGGTAAACAGCTGGATACTTATAATAAGTAGTTGGCTCTGTCCGAACGCACTCATGATCGTTGAGATGATGATGAGGAACACTGAGCCCACGATCACAAGCGTGATGTAGATCTCCACCAGCAGTGACAGTGTATCCGTGAACTTATCCAGCCGCCGCTCGTACTCTGTCATGTATGCCTTGGATTTCTGCTGGAGGAATGATCTGAGATCGCCTCCTGCGGTAAGAACGGAGTTGATCCCCCATAACAGCTCCTTGAAATCTTCGGAGGGTGTGCGCTGTGCGGCACTCCTGATCGCCTGGGTCTCATCAGCCCCGAACGTCCGGATATCCCGTGAGATCTTTTCACACTCTCGTGCGATCTCACCGTACTCCTTGAAATCCCCCAGCATCTTAAACAGTGCGGAGGGAGGGGTACCGGTACCTGCGATCGTTGACAGGTACATGGTTGCGAACGGCAGATTGTTCTGTATATCCGACCGGCGCTTCCCGGTAACGGTCTTCGGGTACGCGTAAAACCCGATGAACGTTCCGACAGCGAGGCAGACGCCGACAAACAGCCCGGTGATAAGCCCGGCGATAATCCCTGACAGTGTTGGGTTAAGCGCCCCGACGATAACACTGAGGGACGGAGCGCTCACCATGAATATCAGTCCAGAGGAGAACAGGGCCATGCTCAGGTATTCGTGCAGGGTATACCCGAGGTCTGCCAGCACAAGATCGTTTCCCAGGTCACGGAACATTCCTTCGATATTTGCTGCAAACTGGCCGGTAACCCGGTCAGAGAGCCGGACGTAAAAACTGTTTTTCGCTGTCATACGTCAGTATTCGCCCTCAATCCGATACAGTATTCTTTCAGGATGCCGGTTGTACTGGCTGGCGACCTGTCCCACCTCTTCGTAGTGGCTGATCCCCTGGTCTTTCATCCACCGGATGATTTTTTCCCGGCGCTCGATTTCGCTCTGCAGTTTCCACGGTGTGACGCCACGGCCCTCGGAAATATCCGCCATCACACTGCTGTCTGAAACGTTTATGAACTCATCAGCTCCAGCATCCCATTCAAAGAGTTTGTTTACGTGTGGAGCACCTGTCCCTCTGTCGAACCCTTCCAGCTCGTATATGGACTGTATACGGCGCACGTACTGTCCGCGACGCCGCACACGTTTCGCGAACACGATGATATCCAGGTTTTCGATAAGGGATGGTGACAGGTTGATCGGTTTCGTGGTCAGCCTGTCCATCACCTTCTCCAGTGACGATGCGTGGATAGTGGACAGACCAGGGTGGCCGGTGGCGATCTGCTGGAACAGGATATATGCTTCCTCGCCACGAACCTCTCCGACGATAATATAGTCCGGTCGCTGCCGTAGCGACTCCTTAAGCAGGTCGTCAAGCGTAACCTCGCCGGTACTGTCTTCACCAAACCCGAACCCGCTCCGTGCAACCTCTGGCACCCAGTTCGGGTGGGGAAGCCGCAGCTCTGGGGTGTCCTCGATGGACACGATCTTCAATCCTGGTGGGATGAACAGGGATAACGCGTTCAATAAGGAGGTCTTACCTGCCGCGGTCGGACCGGATACCAGCATGGATTTTCCGTTCTCGATCGCCAGCCAGAGATAGGCAAGGATCTTCTCGTTCACGGTACCGAATTCAAGGATATCTATCGGGGTCAGTGGCTCCTCGGTGAACCGCCGGATCGTGAAGTTGGATCCGCGACGGGCAATATCCGTGGACAGTGTGGCCTGGACACGGGATCCGTCCGGAAGTGACCCGTCCAGCAGTGGTTCTGCCATGGAGATGCTGCGGCCACAGCGCTGTGCAAGTTTCCGGACGAACGAGTCCAGTTCTTCATCATCGTTAAACCGGACAGTGGTCTGTACCGAGCCGACGCTGGCGTTCCGGTGGTAGACGTAGAGAGGGATGCCGGTACCGTCGCAGGAAAGATCCTCCACGTACTTGTCACTCATCATCGGCTCGATCTTCCCCAGTCCAACAAAGTTCCGGTACGCGTAGTACTGGATGATCTCCCGGTCTTTCTTGTTCAGGTTGAAGGATTTCTGCTGAAGGATTTCCTTCGTATGTTTCTCGATGAATCGTTTCGCCTCTTCCCGTTTCATCGATCCAAAGTCGACATTGATACGTTCCTTTAATCGGTCCTCAAGCCGTTCAAGTACGCGTTCATTCGATTTTGAAAGCGATGGTTCATTTACCTCGTATACGACCTCGTCCTTCGCCTCATCGAAATAGATGTGTGCCCAGGCGTACACCTTCTCGTTTTCCTTCGGGTTGTTGGGGATAAGCGGATATGAGATGTCAACATCTTCCTTATCCCGTTGCTCCTGCTCCCAGAACAGTTCTTTGGGAGCACCCGGTTTTGGATCGAGACTGATCTTGTTCTTTTCCCCACTATCTTCACTATCTGTATCCGACTCACTGGAATCGCCTTCTCCTTCCCCTTCCAGCAGGGATTTCAGGGCGGCTTCGTCGCCGTCCCCGCTTCCGATAACCAGTCTGGCGCCTTCTTCACCTATACCTTCCTCTCCCCGCTTCTGCTGTTTGATCATTATAAGGCGCTTGATCAGTGTTTCGATGTCAAGTGACATGATTATTGCTCCTCGGACAGTGTCATCCTGTTGTTTACATACGTGATCGTTACCTGTTCCTCCCGGCTGACAACCTGACCGCCCATATCGATGTTCCCGGAGATACCGTACATCGATGCCGTGTACTCTGCTCCCCGTGTCACAACTTCAACACCATCATCCCGGAGACGGACTGCATACTCGTTACCGGCAACGGTTTCAGGGATTTCCAGTGTCACCCGGCCCTCGGAACCGCTTTCAGCAAGGGATATGGCGTTTGCAGCAACAAACTGGGCGACCAGCTGGGTCTCAGAGGCTGCGCTCGTCATCTCCACATCCTCGTTTATCGTCTGGAACGCGGCAAGGAACCCGAGCGTGATAGCGATTCCTGCACCCAGGAGGATGACGTGTTCGATGATGGCATACTGTCCCTTCCTGTTCATACATAATCACCTCAAGATACGCGGATCAAAAGCGGAATCCTGTGAAGCGTTCCGCCATCCACACCTTCTCCGTGAAGGACCTCGGTTTGTCCACGTTCAAAGGTGATTGTCACGTCTCCCCCGTCCGCTCCAAGGCTACCGTCCTGGATCAGTTGTACATGGTATGTCCGGGATGTGCCAGGATCCACTATCTGACGGAACGCGATCCGGTGCATCGTGAAAAACTCGTCTCCGGCGGGCTCGGCTCGTCCGATAAGGACGCCATGCCGGTCAGCCCCGCGGAGACCATACCCGTCTTCAGCATCCGTACCGGGCACGCCCTGCATGTTGTCCTCATTTAACGGAACCCAGTCACCGACAGACACGTACGCCCCGCGCGTCATCGACTGGTATTCTATCCAGTTTTCATCCGTATCTACATTCAAAGTGCCCGCCCCGAGACTCACGGATTCGCTCCTGCTTCCACCTTCCTGCACCACCCGCTCCATCGCATCGGAAAGATCTTTCAGATCGTCCAGCGTCTTCTGTGCCGATTGCACATCCTGGTTCTTCTCGATAAGTGGAAGACCCCAGAGAAACGCGGAGATAATCGCTACCAGGATGATCCCGCCAAGGATGACTACGCTCAGAACCTGTGATTGGCCGGGCCGTAGGGAAGGCATATACGCTTGTTCTTTACAGTAGAATAAAAAGCTTACCTTATGCCGTTTATACGCTGATACTGTTCCGTTCAGCCTGTGCCCTATCCTGCAAGGCATCCGCCGACCCTGACATCTTCATTTGCCATAGGGAACTGCAGATCTATCAGGTAGAAGTCGTCTTCCACCAGAGACTGCGGAAGATCGATTTCAACCCGGTCAGAAGCTCCAGCTTCCGTGAAATCCTTGTCACTCCAGTCCTCCGTTATCGGATTCATCGTCAGTGACCCCTGCTGGTCATAGATCAGGATGTCAACAGAACTCGCATCTATGTTCCGATCCCCGGTGTTCCGCACCCGGAACGAGATCTCATCCGTTTCACAGTTTAAAGACATCGTGCTGATACGTGTCTGCATATCCTCCAGGAGATCGTCCTGCGCCCGTTCCTGCAGATCCATCATGAACGTGAACACCGCTCCAGACATCGCCACGATCATGAGTAACAGTAATACTGTGGCCACGATAGGGGTGATGCCAGAACGATCATGGAACACAGGCATAGTCAATCAAATCGTTCCCTGTGTTATTATAAGTTACCGAAACTACCTGGTCAGCTGCAAGCAGCTATCGGTTCTGCTGCTGTCCTCTGCCCTGGGAATCGCCGCCACGCTGCTGCTGTTGTTGCTGTCCGCGCGTCCGGCGGACTGCCCGCCGCCGATGAGACTGCTCTGGAGCAGACTGTGCCTGACTTACTCGCTCCAGCTTGCTCAGGTGTTCACCCATGCTGCTGAGGCCGTCAAGCATCCGCTGATTGGTTTCAACGATTTCCTGCATCTTATCCGTGAGCGGCTCAACCATGCTTTTCTCGATATTACGGTTGATATCCTGCTCAAGTGACGCCTCACTGGCTTCTTCAAGAAGATCCATGAAACTACCAAGGTCGTCAACGATCCGATCCATCTTCGCCGTCAACTCCTCAACGCTCGTCTTCAGATTGTTCGTGCTGTCAACCATGTTGTTGACCATCTGCTGGTTCGTCTTCATGATGTCAACAACGTCCCGGATCAGGCTTTCCTCGCGTGAAAGGTTACTGCTTTCTTCCAGTTCGTTCATCCGCCGTTCCAGCTTCCGGATAGGGTCCAGCGGGATAACCTCGTATTCATCCGAATCCGGGTCAGACAGCTCGACTTCATCAGACATAATTGACGCCTCTTAAACACCAATGAGACAACCCGGTATTTATAGGTTATCCTTTTCAGGCCCGCTGTTAGGCACCTGTCTAAGAACATATGGGTGGAAAAACGGGGTGATAACGGGCGGATACCTGCCAAAAGATTTATATTCACGTATAGCAACGATAGCAGTCAATGGGAAGAGAAAGACTGTTCCTCGCAGCACTGCTGGCATCCGCCGTACTGGTGGCGGGATGTGTCGAGGGCACGGGCGGCCTTGATGCTCCACACTGTGATAACGCCATCGCGGATACATCGTGTGTACCTGTTTCTGGGTGTTCACAGGACGGTATGCTGACCCAGTTCTCCTGCGACAATCCGGACCACGTGTGCTGTGAAGAACTGGATCCTGGTGGAGTAACGTAGTTGCAGCATCTGATTACACATACCGTCCAGAATCCAGATAGCTGGCGCATTGTTTACGGGTTTCCAGTGATAAAAAGAAGAAATAAGAAAAATAGGGATGCAGGCGCTTAGCCTGCATGCAGGTTATATGATCGAAACGCTGGCGCGTTTCTTGAGCAGATGCAGCCTCTATGAGGCTACATCATTGTCGAAGCTGACGCTTCTCAAATGATGAACCGGCTACGCCGCTACATCATTCCGCCCATGCCGCCGGGCATTCCGCCCATGCCTCCAGCGCCGCCAGGCATGTCCGGTTCGTCACCGCCACCGGAGGATCCGGTTGCAGCGATGACATCATCGATCCGGAGGATGAGTTCTGCGGCTTCGGACGCGGACTGGATGGCCTGCGTCTTGATCTGCAGCGGCTCGATGACGTTCTGCTTGAACAGGTCCTCGGACTGTCCAGAGGTCACGTCGATGCCAGCCCACTGCTCGCCGGATTCGTGCTTGGATCGGAGATCGACAAGCACGTCGATCGGGTCGTGTCCCGCATTTTCGGCAAGGGTGCGTGGGATGGTTTCCAGCGCTTCCGCGAACGCGGTGATGGCGAGCTGTTCGCGGCCGCCGACACCGTCCGCGTAGTCCTTGAGCTGCTGTGCGAGGTGTACTTCGGTTGCACCGCCACCACCAACGATCTTACCGGTGCGGAGTGCTGAGGAGATGCCGCCGATCGCGTCTTCCAGTGCGCGTTCAACCTCGTCTACGACGTGCTCTGTGCCGCCGCGGACAAGGATGGAGACGCTTTTTGCGGACTCACAGTCCTGGACGAACGTCATCTGTTCGTCGCCGACGGTCCGCGTGTGGACGCGTCCGGCCTGTCCCAGGTCGTCGCTGCTCAGGTCCTTGAGGGAGGTGACGATGTTTCCGCCGGTTGCCTTGGACAGCTTCTCCATGTCGCTCTTCTTCACGCGGCGGATGGCGAGGATGCCTTCCTTCGCGAGGAAGTGCTGTGCGATGTCATCGATCCCTTTCTGGCACAGCAGGACGTTTGCTCCGCTGTCCTTGATGGTTTCTACCATCTCACGGAGCTGGTCCTCTTCCTGGTCAACGAACTCCTGCAGCTTCTGCGGGTCGCTGATCTGGATTTCCGCGCTTGTCTCGGTTTCCTGTACTTCGACTGCGCTGTTCAGCAGCGCGATCTGTGCGTCGTCGATGCTGTTCGGCATGCTCGGATGTACCTTCTCCTTGTCCAGGATGACGCCGTGCACGAGCTCTGTCTCGTCGACGGAGGATCCTTCGGCCTTCTCCATCTTGATCAGGTCCTTGTCAAGATCGTATCCGCCGTCCTCGTTCTCCTCTGCAACGGCGCGGACCGCGTCAAGCGCGATCTTGGACAGGTAGTCCTTGGAGCTTTCAGCCCCTTTGCCGGTCATCGTGGTCGCGGCGATGTTCTGCAGGACGTCCTCATCTTCGAACGTGACGTCGTCCGCAAGATCATTCAGCACCTTCAGTGCTTCTTCCTGTGCGAGCCGGTATCCCTGCGAGATGATCGTCGGGTGTACGTCCTGCTCCAGCAGATCTTCTGCCTTCTGGAGGAGTTCACCGGCGATCACGACGCTCGTGGTCGTTCCGTCTCCCACTTCCTGGTCCTGGGTCTTGGCTACCTCGACCATCATCTTCGCGGCCGGGTGTTCAAGCTCCATCTCTTCGAGTATGGTTACACCATCGTTCGTGACCACGAGGTCGCCGATGGAGTCCACCATCATCTTGTCCATCCCGCGCGGTCCAAGTGTTGTTCGTACAGCGTTTGCCACTGCCTTACATGCATTGATGTTGTTTTCCTGCGCATCTCGTCCTGTTTGACGCGCAGTGTCTTCAGACATGATAAAAATCGGTTGTCCACCTAGTTGCGTCATTGTATCACCTATTCTCCGTACAGACACACGAAATTTTTAAAGCCTATCGACAAGCAGTTCTATATAAAGTTTTGGGTCCGTGTTTCCGGATTCTGAAATCATTACGCGGGCTGCATGAATCAGAACTAGTGTCGTTTCTGCTGTATGCGGTAGTGGCCCGTGCTGAACGTGATCCTGGTATTATACTATACATAAAAGATGTTAGGTCTGTCGAAGTGGTTGCAAGGGGTAGCGTTATGAGAATAGATGATACTGATTTTGCGATTTTGAAGTGTATACGGGACATGGACCGGCCACTGTGGAAGAACAAGATTCACGAATGTATCAAGGACCGGTTCGAAGAGCTGCCGCTGGGAAGTACCGTGTCCGTACAGACCGTGGGACGCCGCGTGGACACGCTTACGGATAACGCGTATCTGGAGTCCTGCATCATCTCGCCGGATGAGATCAAGCGTGATCTGATCATCGCCTTTAAACTGACGGATCAGGGAACGGATGCGGTCGATCAGAAGACGGAGGAGTATCTGCAGCGGATCGTGCAGACGGAGATGTTTCCTGTTGATGATGAACTATCGGCCGGGAAGGAAGCGATCCTCGAACTGATGACGGACAGGTTCGAGCTGGATGCGGAGACCGTTGACACGCTCTCGGAAGAGTACAGCCGGAAAGAGCTTGTGACACTGATCACACTATACTACGTGAAACGGGAGATATCCGGTGTATTCAAGGAGGATACGGTCGAAAAATTCGTGGATCTGGCGGACAGCAACGAGAAACTGTCGAAGGCATTGCACCAGTACATGCTTGAAGAGGATGCCAGCCAGTAACCCATCCAGCCAGTAACCCGGATTACAGCAGCTCCTCCTTCAGTTCTTCTTTATTTTTTATCCGCTTCAACCGGCGTTCACTGATCATGGACACCCGTTCATCGTGGGATTCACCGTCGCCGATCACGACCGGTGTGCTATCCACCAGGTTCTGCATCGCGATCAAGACCTCGATCACGGCGTCTTCAAGCTGGTCCTCCTGCCGGGCGACAAACCGGTCCTCCGTATCCTTCGCTGCAACGTCGAACGGAGCCGCGTTGAACCGGGACGCCTCGAAACCGATCCGGATAAACTTCTGTGTGATGGCGTCAGACTCCGACGCCTGCTGAGGGGTAGCGGTCACCTCCATGCTGACCTCGAGCAGATCCACTTCCCGCGTCACCTCTCCCAGCACCTGTTCAAGCCGTTTCGCTGTCTCAACGGTCGCCATCCCGCGCTCAGTGTACTTCCGGATGGTGCGGGCCGTTACACCGACATCTTTTGCGAGAGCGTTGATAGAATACCCCTGTTCCTCCCGCTTCGTATTGATTTTCTCCGGGCTGACCGGTACATAGTACCCGCCCTGTTTGTTCATCACATACACCGACTGCTGCATATCCAGGTATGATTCCAGCGTCTCCGGCTTGATCGTCGGTATCCCATACCGTTCGTAGATTACGTGCTTCTCCAGGTCGCCGCGGGAATTCCGTTCACCGATGATCAACGGGGATGCAGACAGGTACCTGGCTGCACGCTTCATCTCCTCGGAATGCTGCTTCGTCACACTGTCAACGTTGCCCTGCACCTTGAACAGGGCAGCCTGCTCCTCGCCCCGCCCCATCACATCAAAACAGCTGCTTGGCAGCAGGGAATGCCCCC
>JALDAF010000070.1 GCA_022729315.1 Candidatus Nanohalalkaliarchaeum halalkaliphilum
AGAGATCATGAACTTTGAGAAGGGGAAGATGGTGTTCCGTATCGAGGACTCGCCGTTCCCCGAACAGTTCCACCAGTCCGATGTACTGTCCGATGTTGAGGGGCCTGTCGATTATCTGCAGCTTGGGATGCTGAAAGGCATCGCTGAAGACCTGTTCGATGCTCCTGTATCTGCCAGAGAGACGAAGTGCGAGTTCCTCGGTGACAGCCACTGCAAACTCGTTGTGATCACAGATGACCAGGTGAACGAAGCATGACACTTGAAGACGATACGCTTGACCGATATACCCGACTCGTTAACAACGAGCCGATCATGACCCAAACCGATATCCAGGAGAAAACCTCTGATGCACCGGAACACGAATACGATGAGGACGAGGACGTTGATGTGTTCTACAGTTCCGGTGACCAACCTAAGATGATCCCGTACTCAGGACGGGACCAGCAACAGATCGCAGAGGCTATGGGGAAGACATTCCGGCTTGCCGGGCTTGATGAGGACGATGTTGTACTGAACCTTGGTGCGCCGCCCGAGACCAATCACCAGTCCGGCTGGGGTATCACCCGTGGCTCCGAAGCAGTCGGTGCCGTGGTGATCAATGATTCGATAGCAGATTTCATGGATGACGATGTCAGGGACCGGTGGGATGAGGTCACCACGGTCATGTCACTGCCACGGATGCTGCCCGCGCTTGGAGAACGGGTAGAAGCCTCGTACGGCGATCTTGATGATGTCTTTCCGAACGTTGAACGTGCGATCACTGCCGGGGATGCGTTTCCACAGCGGCTCCGTGAACAGGTGAAGGAGCAGTGGGGATTCGACGAGGCGTACAATTTTTACGCTGCGGCCGAGATGAGCGCGGTCGCTGGCGAGGACGCTGAAGGGAGTGATATGGTGCAGACGAACGATGAGCTGTACATCGAACTTTTGGACCCGGAGGCCGATGTTGATCCCGCGGTGAACAGGGCGCCGGAGGACGCGATCACCGCGATCTACGATATCGATGAACCAGTGACCGGTGTAGGCCTGTTCTCCGCGCCGGACCGGGAACTGTTGCCGTTCATCCGGTACCGTGCCGGTGATGTGCTCACCGCGAAACCTGGTGCGGATGGTCCGCGCCTCACGTTTGAAGGTCGTGAGGACCGGGTCATCAACCTGTCCGGTGCGATGGTGTATCCGCGGGAGATAGAGGATGCAGTGTACAGTTACGACGAGACCGCGGACTGGCGTGCCGTCGTTACGGAGGAAGACGCGTACCCTGTCCTGCACATGTACGTTGAAGGTGCGGCCGAGGACGATATCGTGCCGTACCTCGCGGAGGAAAACAGCAGTATCGATGCATGGTACGATGCAGGCGGGATCAAGATCCAGCTGCACGACTACACGGCACAGGATGAACTCGCACAGTACCTGGACGAATACGAACTGGATGCGGACCTGCTGGGTGAGGACATGAAATCAACACGCATCGGGTTCGACACGTCCTACACCGGTACGTAACCCGCCTTCTCGTGGAACCGGTACCGAGGACGATGTGTGGAGTGTGACCGCTGTTCACGCGTCCAGTGCGCTAGTATTCTTCTTCAAGGACGACGATCCCCTCACCTGTCAGGTCTATGCTCTGTACGTCTTCATCGATGTCGGTGAGCCGCATCTTGAGGACCTGCACGGAGCGGAACGTGGTCTGCCCGATGGAAAGACCACCCAGTACGATGACGCCATCGACCACGAACTCGGCAACGCCGTGCCGGGTCAGCTGGCTGCCTTCGGGGTCCGGCATCTCTGCCGTGATGACCGTGGTCCAGCCGCCGTCCCGCATCTGCAGTGCCAGGTCGTTGAGATCGTTTCGGACATCTTCTTCGTCCTCCCAGTACGCTTCCAGCACGCTCAGTGAGTCGACTGCCACCCGGTCCGGGTCCACTTCCTGGATCGCCCGGTATACGCTGTCCGCAGCGTGTCCCGGGTTTGAACTCGGATCAATATACATGATCTTGAACGTTCCATTCGTACCGTGGTCGTCGAAGTCCATCCCGAACTGTCTGGCGCTCCGTTTTATCTGTTCAGGGCGTTCCTCAAGGGTCACGAACAGGCAGGTATCCCCGTTCTCAAGGCCGTTCCACAGGAACTGGGAGCAGAACGTAGTCTTTCCTGCACCGGTTGTTCCGGTGACAAGTGTGACTGACTCCTTTGCCAGTCCACCGTCGATCATCTCATCGATGCCGGGGATACCTGTTGAAATCCTGTCAGTCATACGTAGCCATTCGGGGAAACCTCTTAATTACTCCCTGAATTTTCCGGATTCTGAACGTACGGCACACAAGTCGATCACTGTGATGTAATGATGTTCCCTACCACCGTTCAAAAGTATGGTACATATTCCTCGTTGACCTTTCTTCGAGGTCTCTTTGCTGTAACCTATCTTCTCTGCCCAAAAACCTTATAATCAAGGGCCCATACCTGTTTGAAATGGTAACACCATGTCTGTCCAAACCATCTCCCTTATACTGACTGGTATCGGTATCCTTATCCTGCTGTACGGATTCTTCATCACGTTCAAGTTCCGGAACATGCTGGGAGAAGGGGAACTGGCGAAGGCCTGGAACAAAGTTCTGTTCATGATCGGCCTGTTCATCTTCGGATATATCGCATACGCCGCACAGATGGTCAGCGACCAGATGGTTATCAGCCTCGAGTTGCTGTCATCCACACTATTCTTTGCAGGCGCCATTTTCGTTGCGATCATCGTCCGCCTGAACTACAAAGTGTTCTCTCTGGACTGACTGCTCGAACACCTCTTTTTAAGATTCTCTGCACGCTCTGGATGTATGGACTGCAGTCAGTGCGATGAACCTGCCGTGATCTACCGGGAATATGAAGGCCGCGCATTATGTAAGGAGCATTTCTCCCGGTCAGTGGAAAAGCAGGTCAAGCAGACTATCCGAAAGCACAACCTCGTTGAGGACGGAGACATCATCGCGGTCGGTCTCTCCGGCGGCAAGGATTCCGGCGTGCTGCTACAAATTTTGCATGATATCTTTGGGGAGCGACCAGATATCGAAATCCATGCGATCACGGTGCACGAAGGCATCGAACCGTACCGCACCGAAAGCGTAGAGACCGCAAAGGAGATGTGTGACCGGCTCGGTGTGCCTATCCATATCGGCAAGTACGAGGATGAGTACGGCATCACGATGGACGAGGTCATGGTGAAAAAGCCGGAGATGCACAGCTGTTCGTACTGTGGTGTGTTCCGGCGGGATGTGATCAACCGGAAGGCTCGTGAAGTGGATGCGAACAAGCTGGCGATCGGCCATAACATGGATGATGAGATCCAGTCCGCATTGATGAATTTCCTGAAGGGTGATATGAGTCGGATGGCCCGTCTTGGAGCCAAAACCCATAAGGTGCCGAGCGAGCAGTTCATGCGCCGGATCAAACCGCTCCGGGAAGTGATGGAACAGGAGATCGCACTGTACGCCCAAGTCAACGATCTGGAAGTACATATCGAGACCTGTCCACATGCACAGGGTGCACTCCGGGCTGATATCCGGAATTTCCTGAACCAGATGGAAGAACAGCGGCCCAGCATCAAGCACTCTGCCCTATCCTCCATTGACAAGCTGCTGCCGGTCATCCGGGACGAGTTCTACGGGGAAGCCTCCGAGGTCACACCCTGTGAGGAATGCGGCGAACCGTGTTCACAGGACGTATGCCGGAAATGCCAGCTGGTCCGGGCCGTGAAGGATAAATAGCCTGTTTTTCCCCCGCGGTATTCCATCATCCGTGACCGGTGAACTGTTGTCATAATCCCGGTTTCTGTTTACTGTGACGGTGGTTTTAGGAGGTCCCGCTGTGGTTATAGTCCATGGCAAGACGTGACCTGCGCAGGGCCCGGCGAGAGTGGCGGCAGCGGTCACGGCAGATCCAGGAGGCACGGGCGCAGTTCGCGGA
>JALDAF010000011.1 GCA_022729315.1 Candidatus Nanohalalkaliarchaeum halalkaliphilum
GCCGCCGTCCTGGGAACGGTATCCCTTCTCATCCTCCCGCTCATGCTCGGCCTATGGATCTTCCTCATGTACAAATCTTACCAGGGAGAACGCTACATGGTACCATACGTTGGCCGGTATGCTGAACGGTACGTGTGGCCGTCATCCTGACAGCAACGTGGAGCGATCGGAACAACTGTATTAAATCACAGATAAGACTACTCACGTATGACGCCGGAGGAACGGTCGGAAAAACGGTATGCTGCGGTATTCGGACTGGGTCTCACCGCGTTGATCGGGTACCGTCTGATGCATCCGGTTCCGGGCCTGGAGATGGTGCTGGCTCTACTGACAGCGGCCACTGCGATGATATGGATTCTCCGGGAGCACGCGATGCCGCTGGAACTGCACAGGGTCCGTGATCAGCGACAGCAGTTTGACGGACGTATCGCGGTCATCACATCACTGGTCACAGGACTGCTGCTGTTTCTCCTGGTCTACCTTGTCGCCCATCTGCTTATGCTGGCGGTGTACGCCCGTCAACGGTCCGATATCCTGTCGATGTTCCTGTTTGAACTGCTGCAGCGCCTCCGGCTGTTCGAATCGTTTCACGTCATCCCGTTCACCGGGATCTTCGTCATCGCCTGTACGTTGATGGTCGCCGGAGTACTCCTCATCTACCCGTGGATACCGATCACGCACCAGTGGCTTGCTGTTACCGCGGCATTCCTCCTCTCCTGGGCATTCCTGCTCTCTACAGTATACCTCCTCATCCCGGTCATACATCCGCTTACCGGATACAGCCTGCTCATAGACGTTGTACTGGTGATTATATGGGCGACGCTGTTCGATCACATGTACCGGAAACCTCTCATCCCGGAAACCCTGCAGAATGTTCTGAGGACAGGCCGTAGCGGTGATCGCTGGGAGACAGCAGAGTATTTTTATACTGGCAGACCGCTAATTGAAGGTATCGATGGAATCCGTGCGTCATGAGGCGAGGTTCTTCCGGCTTCGGAACATCTTTGTTATCCTGATTATGTTGCTGCTGTTTACTGCAGCATCTGGACAGGAACCTGTGAACGGGGACGGTATCCCCGCAGAGCATATCGGGACGGTTGAGGACACCGCAACTGTAGAGCTGCCGGAGGACTACTACGTGTACCGCCTGGCATACGTTGCGGAGGCAGACGATGTGGCACCGGAGGAGATCACGGCCTGGGAACCGGTCGAGGTTGATGCCGCCCTCCAGTCCCCACCGGAGACATTGACGGTGGAAACGGATGACCAGGTCATGTTCCAGGGAGCAGCAGACGTTGATCTCTCGTCATTTGAAGCCGGCGAATACTACCTGTTGTTCTGGGGGTGCCCCGAGGAGGGCGGGGAATGCGTATGGCTCGAACCCTTCCGTGTACAGTTCAACCCGGTCTCGGTTGTCGACGTGTATCTCTCCGGCCACATGACGGCCGGTGAAAATCCGAACAGCCTTGCACCGGAACAGACACTCATGTCTATCGAGGTAGCAGAAGCTGTCGGGATCGACTCAGCAGAGTTCGATGTCAAACTCACGGCCGACAACGAACTTGTCGTCTTCCACGACGCCAATGCGGAAGAGGTGACAGGAGTCGATCTGGAGGTTTCACAGGCAACACTGGACGAACTGACTCAGCTGGCCCCGACCGCCAACTACGAATATATCGAAGAAGCCGAACACGCAGTCCCACCGGAGCAAGCGGAGGAAGCACGCGTCGCATCTCTCGACGAGATGCTGGAACGGTTCGCTGCATCACACCAGATCGAACACATCCGCGTCGACATCAAGTACCCGATCGACAACAACCACCGGGATTCGGCACGCGATCTCTACAACGCGGTTGAGCGACACGGCCTCGCGGACCAGGCAGTGTTCATGCAGTTCGGCTCGGACTGCTCGGCCTCCACCAACATCGGCCTCGCCTCGTTACGGCCAAGTAATCTGGTAGGCGAGTCACAGATCACCCGGGGCTGTACCTACCCGGCGCTCGACGCGATCCAGGATGAATCCGGAGGCTCCGCCACCACCGTTGTCATGTGGCAGAACCGGCGAAACGCACTGGAGGCCGGGGGCCTGACCAGCGACTGGCAACTATACCTCGCATATCCGCTGGAGGAAGCGATCCAGCACGCGGATGAACAGGGCTACGACATCGTATCTGCCAGGGACTCCTACACACAGATATGCTTCCCTGACCGATGGTATCTGGGTGCCTTAAGCGGATACTGCATGCAGGACATCGGCATCCAGGGAGTACAGATCACACGGGACGAGTTCGTTGAAGATGTACAGAGTCGCGGCATGGGATACGCGTTCATGTCATACACGGACGGCACAGAAGACCTTCTCGACAACTACCCGGACGTGGAATGGCTCTCAGCAGACCGTATCGATTTGCTGAAAGCGGCGTATGATGACTACAGAGAAGAACGCGGCCTGGATTAACTGCCGATATGGTTGCTGTACGTGGTCAGGAACGCCGGTTGTGTGCTTCGGGGATAATGGTTTCATGCCCATCTCTCCCGCAATAACCGAAAAATATATAAGTTACTACTGTGATGTAATAAACATGTCCGGGGTTACGCGTCGAACGTTTATTAAAGGGGCTGCAGCTGCTGCAGTCGGTGCGACAGCTGGCTGTGTCGGCGACGAGGAGTGTTCGCCGGATACGGCTGGCGAGATCGGTGCAGAACCGGCATCTGATGAAGATGTGGCGTACGTGCTGGATGAAGCCGAAGAATACCAGCGTGAGTGGCTGGATACTGCAAATGAGGGAATGATGGATCGTGGACTGTACGATGGCCCTCTGTTTGATACCGGGCGTGTTTCCAACACGCTGTATGCGGGAAGCGCACTGGATCCGGACAATGGCGGCTCAGATGCCGGCTCGTACGATGTTCTCTGCCGGGTAGAGACGGACGAAGATGGGCCGTTCGAGGATCTTCATGCTGTATTTGAAGAGACGCCGGATGAGGCTAGCATGGGGGCGTCATACGCCCTGGAGACACTTGCATCACCGATCATCCACCTGCCCGTGGAACGACAGGACAACGATGAGACGGATCACCGCCAGCGCTATGCTGACGCCCAGCAAAAGCTTTCCGGTATCCGCACACAGGTGG
The DNA here is from genome assembly GCA_022729315.1 of Candidatus Nanohalalkaliarchaeum halalkaliphilum. Taxonomy (GTDB): domain Archaea; phylum Nanohalarchaeota; class Nanosalinia; order Nanosalinales; family Nanohalalkaliarchaeaceae; genus Nanohalalkaliarchaeum; species Nanohalalkaliarchaeum halalkaliphilum. The sequence continues at coordinate 3,136 of JALDAF010000011.1, forward strand.
TTGACCAACACGGTAACTATGTAGAAGCATACCTCTCAGCAGACACTGTCCGCCACTACACCGAACAGTTCGAAACCGAAGACCCTGTGAACGTGTACCGAGATATCGGAGACAGGATGAGCGAGGACATGGAGACCCATTTCTGCGAACAGGGCCTGTTAGAGGGACTTCCGGGAGCATCCGCTATCGGCGACGCGGATATGTCTCGAGCGATCCGCAGCTCCCGGTACGTGTGACGGCGCATCGGATAGGGGACTGGTTCTACCGCGAAACCACGTTTTATTTAAGCATTTCATCCAATCCTACCATGAGGGGCCCGTAGCTCAGTCTGGACAGAGCACTCGGCTTCGGAGGCCGGCCTCCACTATGGAGCTGGCTTGAGAAAATCACTTCACGGATTTTCGATTGAAGGATACCGAGCGGTCGCAGGTTCAAATCCTGCCGGGCTCACTTCTGTTCGTCTGTTAGATTTGAACCGTGAGAAAATCGCTTCGAGATTTTCAACGTTCAAAATCCTATTGGGATTAATCGTGCAGGATTTCTGTGTCCGCCATCTCTGGGTGATAAATCGGACATCAAATCCTGCCGGGCTCAGTTCTGTTCGCCTGTTGTTGGCGTTTTATGGTGTGTAAGCGGGTAGCCGTAGATCTGGCGAGAAGCATGTCGTGGTACGCTTCAGGGCCAGTACACGCCTTTGCCCACCTTTATAAAATTCTATGCCAAACGTAGCGTATATGAGCGATTCTCCTGAAATCAAGCGCGAGTATCTGGATGATGATTTCTCGGAGAAGATGATTGAAGAGATTCAGGAGGCAGTTGCACACAGTGAATCGCTCAGGGAAGAGCTTCGCCGGTACAATCAGGCTGCGGAGCAGACGCGTGACGCCGAGTTCTACAGTGACCGTATCAAGGAGATTTACCGTAAGGTCCACTCACAAAAGTTTATGGAGGTACAGCAGGCCGTGTCCCAACGTATCGAGGATAGGACGCCTGACCCCGAAGACATCAAGACACCGGTGCTGAAAGGTGTTGTCGTAAGCGAATTTGACGGGAAGCGGATCTGGATCGAACCGGAGTCAGCGATCAAGGGACAGTACGGTGTTACACTTCCGGATGATGCGGGGCCCGATGAGCTACCGGTGGGTACAGAGGTTGCTGTCGATCCGCAGACGTTCGAGATAACGGATATCCTGTCCCGGACCAAGGACGCACAGTTCACGCCGACAGAGACAAACGTCACGTTTTCCGATATCGGTGGCCTTGACAGTATCATCGAGGTACTGAAAAAGAATATCGGGGTCCAGCTGGATGAGGAACGGCGGCGCGTCGCCGAGCAGTGGGATCTGGACATGGATAAGTCCATCCTTCTCATGGGACGTCCCGGTACCGGAAAGACGATGCTGGCAAAGGCACTGGCCAACGAGTTCGATGCCGAGATATTCATGATCAATGCTCCACAGCTGGTGGAGAAGTTCATCGGCGAAGGAGCGAAGAAGATCAAAAAACTGTATGGACAGGCGTCCAGCTCGGACAGACCGGCTATCGTGTTCATCGATGAGATCGATGCCGTCGCGAAAAGCCGGGATGAGAACAGGCGGCATGGCGGTGAGGAAGTGGAACGCACCATGTCACAGCTTCTCTCTGAACTGGATGGACTGGACAAGGAGGACGGCGAGCAGAACGTGGTCTCCATCTTCGCAACGAACAAGCCAGGAGTACTGGACCCGGCGATCATCAACCGCTGTTCGGCACTGGAAGTACCGGTACCGACAGAAGAGGCCAAGGTCGACATATTCAAGATTCACACGCGGAAGATTCCGCTTGGCGACGATGTCGACTTTTCGGCCCTGGTGGAGGAGATCGAGGAAGACTACACGGGCCGTGACATCTCCCAGATCTGTAAGCAGGCAGCGATCTCAGCACTTTCGCGGGCAGCGGAGACGGAGAAAGCGGTCGTCACCAACAGGGACTTCAAGGAAGCGATCACAGACCTGCGCGAAGGCAAGATAGGTATGGAACGTGACTTCCTGTTCGACCAGGAATATCCTGGAGAGATCTTCGCATAGAATATTCTCCAGATTACTTTTTCCACAACTAACTCTTCACAGAGCACACACATTTTTACCATCCATCAGAAATCGGGTAATTCTGCACCACTTATTGAATCTTTATGGGTAGAATTTTATAAAAAACGGAATGGGGAACAAACATGTGGAATTGGCGGGGACGTGTTTTTTAGATCGGGAAATGCCTTGTTTCGGACGGAGAACGCCGGATGCTATTCGGAAAAGGGAAAACCTTTATAAATATTGGCCACCAATAGTGGTATGTGAGTAAAAAAATACTCACTTTTCTTACTTCGGGACGACCTTTTTGGACCGGAGGAGGTGGATTTCGATGGGTGACAGACCAGACCAGAAAACATACACGTTTGACGAGCAGGTAGGACTCGTCGCGCAGGCACTTGATGATATCCGTTATGAAGACGGTGTCGAATATGAGCACCGGGATATGGCACGGCAGCTTGCGGAGGTAGAGGATGCGTTCAGCGACCTGTACCATGCGCTTGAGGAGAACCAAGAGAAATGGGGGGTCAGCCAGGAACTGTATGATGAGTTTGCAGAGCAGGCTGGAGAATCCCTGGACGAGTATGCGGACAGTGCGCTTGGTGAGGCTGCCCGGGCGTACATGGAGCATGAAAAGGAGCGGATGGAAGAGCATAAAGAACTTTTGTTGAAGGAGAGCGATCTCTGGGAGCAGTACTGTGATGTGCAGGATCGGTTCGGAGAGATAAAGTACAATGAGCATCAGGAGAGCGGACCCGGCGCGTTTGTCGTCGCGGTTAACGGACCTGCCAGCGAGTATATGGAACACGTTGAGGAACTGGACGGGACTGAATGGGGCCGGACAGGCCGAGAACCACGTGTTGATGACCCGGATCTGGCACAGCTGATCTATGATACGCTCGGTAACCACAGTAACGACGGTGCTGCCGTCATGGCAGAGGATGATGGGTCAGGTCAAGAGCGGTTCCTGCCGCAGACGGTCTGGATCCCGGATGCAGCGGTCTCCCAGAATGCCTACCTCAACGAAGGAGGGACGAAGCACCGTGCAGCTGTGAACGCCGTGTACAGCGATATTCGTAACGATGATGGAGAAGAGCTTGTACGGGCCTCCCTGGTACTGAGTTCGACCGATGGGAAGATCAGGGAGTTCCGTCGTGGAGACTATCTTGGTGAGCTTTCGGAGGAACAGTTGGCTCCTCTGTTCGAAGGTGAGGAAGTGGATGTCACACAGCTCCGGTTCGATTCGGTAGAAAAGGACGGTATGGAGGCCGTACGGCTGTATCGTGACGTGGACGACCACGCTTCAGAAGAGGTTGTACACTGTTCTGTCGAGGACGTGTATCCGGACTATGCTGGAGAGGATCCGGAGGACTTGGTACTCCGTGAAACGGAGGATGGTATCGATCTCTGGGAGCAGGATATCAGAACGTTCAACTATGACGCCGATGATATGCCGCGTGTACCGGTATACTGGGAGGAAGATGGCTCTCACACCAGCATTCCCGGTTCCGTATCCGAGATGTTCCGGTACTGGGATGAAGGATCCGACCGTCAACCGGCCCGGACACCGAAACCGGTGAACGTCTGAATACCGTTCTTTGAATACCGGTGTTCCATTCGATTTTTCGATATCCGTGTATACAGCATCGCTTATTTAACATTTTGCCCATACTGGGGGATTATGGACGGCACTTCAGAATCGTCGATGGACGTGGGGCAACGCCTGGCACAGGAGCACAACATGCCGGGATACGAGCGTGAAACAGCGTATGCTGCAGCACAGGCACTGTTCGACCAGGATGAAACCGTTGTAGACGCCTATATTTCTCCGCTAGAAGCGTTAGACAGCGGATCATATGACGGTAACGCGCCCGTGGACGCATTCGAAGAGCGGTTCCAGAAGGGACTGAAAGCGTATGACAGCCGGACTGGCGGAGAATACGAGCCGGAGGAAGGCGGACTCTACGATGGGCTGGATGATGAACTGCTGGACCGGCAGGAACCGGTGAAAGGTGCAGACATCGCCAACGCGTTTCTCGCCGCCGACACCTACGAAGCAGCCAGAACAGAGCTGGAGCGGTTTGAACGATGGATGAAACCGACGCTGGACCAGACCGAACTCCAGTTCGACGAGGACAAGGATCCGCTCCAGCCGGAAGAATACCACCACGCTGTCATCATGCACAGCTTTCAGCGCCTCATCCAGCGGAAACACGCTAACCAGGATAGCGAACAATCGGAACAGTTCGAACCGCCTGAAGGCGGCCGCAACATCGACCTTGCCTCACGCCTATAACACGTATAAATGCAGTGAATCCTAGCTTGACAGCTGTTCAATCAGCAGCTCCCGCGCCTCCTTCGGATCTGCACTGCCCTGTGACTTCTGCATAACCTGACCAACCAGAAAGTTGACCGCGTTCTCATCCCCACTGTTGTAATCGTCAACCGCGTCCGGATTCTCCTCGATCACATCCTCCACGAACTGCTGGATTTCGTCACCGCCAGCCTTTTCCAGTCCCTGTTCCTTGATGATCGCTTCCGGTTCACGCGGATTCTCGACCAGCTCCCGGATCACGGTCTCTGCGGCCTGGTCCGAGATCTCGCCGTCGTCAAGCTTTGCCAGCACGGTCACGATCCACGCACTGCGCAGTGGAGACTCCGTATACGTCAGTTCGTGGTAGTTCAACGTCTTCTTGATCGGCCCGGAGAACCAGGACGCCGCCATGTCTGCACCGACCGCCTCCACGGATTCCTCGAACGCATCTGCCAGCGCCGGATCCGTGATGAGCGCATCTGCAAGTTCCTTTTCGATACCGTGCTCCTCCAGGAACCGGGACCGTTTCTCGTCCGGCAGTTCCGGTAGGGAAGCATCCGCGGACTGCACCGCGTCTTCGGATACCGGGATCATGATCAGGTCCGGTTCCACGATATATCCGTAGTCCTCCTCACTTTCCTTGGACCGCATCGACCTGGTGACACCGGCATCTGGATCCCAGTTCCGTGTCTCCTGTGGCACATCCTTCCCGTTCCGGTATGCGCGGCGCTGCCGCTGGATCTCATGCTTCAACGCCTCCTCGATCTCCCGGGTACCGGTAATATTCTTGATCTCCACCCGGTTCCCGCCGTTCACTGACACGTTCGCATCGCTCTTGATGGTGAGGCGTTCCGGATCGTACGCTCCCAGGTACTGCATGATCCTTGCCAGCTTCTGCAGGTAGGTCCGCGCCTCCTCTGGAGCGGTAAAATCCGGGTCGGTCACGATCTCCAGCAACGGTGTACCGGCCCGGTTGTAGTCCACCAGCGTGTAGTTGGCAGAGTCCATGCTGCCGCCCACGTGGTCAAGCTTTGCCGGGTCCTCCTCGATATGCACGCGCCGGATCCCGATCTCCATCCCGTCAAGCTCAACGGTACCGTTCCGGGCGATCGGGTCCTCGTACTGCGTGATCTGGAAATTTTTACTCATGTCCGGGTAGAAATATGTTTTCCGGGAGAACACGATACTGTCGTGGATAGCACAGTCCAGTGCCAGCCCGGTCTGCAGCGCGTAATCGATCACGGCCTGGTTCGGCACCGGTTTCGATCCCGGCATGCCCAGGCAGATCTCGCACGTGGACGTGTTGGGCGCGGGGGTTCCTTCAGTGTTGTTCGGACAGTCGCAGAACAGTTTGGTCTCCGTGTCCAGCTGCACGTGTGTTTCCAGCCCGATCTTCACGCCCTCGTCACTCATACGTACCTAACTGTTCCTGAGAATCGTTAAAAAACTATTTTCCGGACCGGTCACGCATCGAGCACGTCTTCCAGCGACGGCGGTTCTTCTTCCCTGTCGTAAAAGCTCCTGAATCCTGCGGTCGGTCCTTCGTCCTGCCCACGATACTGGTGTGTGGGAACGCCGTCGACGCGGACCGTGTGCCGGAGAAAATCCTGTTTTTCATCTATCGTAGCTGTGGCATCCAGGACGTGGATATCGTCAGCAACGTACTGCCGCCAGTACCTGGCAGCATCTTCGCCGGTATCCCATGCATGGAAATCGATATCACCATTCTTGCCGGTGAAGAGCGTGTCAGGGATCCGTCCATACACGGGTCCAGATTGAGCGGCTAACACCTGCTCCACCGTGTCGGTCACGTCCCTTGCACCCGGTCTGCCGCCGTCTGGCAGCCGTTCATCGTCCCTGGATGGGAGAAGCGACACTTCGTCAACGATCCCGTAACGGCCGGGTGGAACAAGAAGCCGGTCAAGATAGGTATCATATTCACCTGTACACAGTTCTCCGCGGTACGACCAGGTATCGATGGTGAAGTTGAACGGGTCGTCACCCTGGTTACGGTACGACACACGTGACCGGTACGAGAGTCTGTCATCGGCGCCAGCAGCATATACCTCGACAACAGCATCGTCCGGTACATGCTTCTGGAACTGCTTCACAGCAGCTTCAGGCGTGTCCGGATTCTCGTACCGGTCCAGTTTTGAGGTATGGCCGGGTGATGGGACTGAAGAGGTTCCCCCCACGTCAACCGTATCTGAATCGGCCAGAAGCTGTTCGAACCGCCAGGCTGGCACCTCACCGAGATATTCGGGTTCGATGTCCGGACGTAACCTGTCCCGAGTTTCCACTGCCCTGTGAAACAGTTTCGTTGCCAGTCCCATCTTATTTTCCCCCTGCATATACGGTATCCGGAGATTCTGTATTCGGTATCGTTCGCACCCCTGACCAGATTTCTCCGTGTTAAACCGTTTCAGGGAGCTGTTGTTCGATCCGTTCCGCCAGTTGCTCTCCCCTGTCATACTGTTTGACCACGGTATCCATGTAGTCGTCGTACCGCTCCGGATCATCAAGCAGGCCGTCCACCTCAATGTATAGTGCGTGCGGGATGACCTCGTCCTCCCACGAAAATCCGTGGTCTTCCACACCCTCACGCTGTTTCTCCTGGTGCTGGTAGACGTGGTAGAGTTCATGTACCTGCAGCCCAAGTACGGACGGACTGAACGATAACTGTTCCGGCGTCCTGCCGATACGGATCGTGTTCGATGGCCGGTGGTACTTGCTACCGGTCAGGTTCTCTGGGAGGTATGTGACGTTGACGTCATCAGCATCTACCGAGTACCCGTTCTTCTCCAGTATATCAGCCGCAACCGGAACCGCGCTCTCCAGGATGGTCTCCATGTAGGTTGGATGGATGCCGTGATCAGATACGGCCTGCTCCATGTCTTCCAGTACCATATCACTGTACACCCCGGCAAGTTCTGCGGTCTCAGCATCCTCCATGTACGTTGTAAACCCGTTGTACACGTGATGCTCAAGCCGATCAACATTGTCCGGGCCGATGGTCTCCGACAGATACGCGGTCAGGTAAGACGGTAACAGTTCCGCATCCGGAAGCACCGCTGCAAACATGCCAACATGCTCATCGATCTGTGTATCCAACCCATTGCCAGATGCACTGCTCATGCGTGTCTCCCTCCCGACAGGCGCTTACCGCGCCACAACACAGGATAAGGGACGATATTTATAAATATGATGTATTAGAGAGCGTTTTGCAAAACATATTTACTTCTATATCAATATTAAGTAAACGATTATTTAGTACTGGTGGTAGTTGTAAAAGAAACTGGAGATGTGTGAATAGGTATTTAAGCCTGACGCCGGGTAACGGGGGTATGGGGGAGTACGACAGCCATCCAAATATTCTTGTACTGTTGACAGATCAGGAACGGTACGATGTCACCAGTCCCGGTGGCCCTGCCATCCCTGACTGTCCGGAGATCGACACACCAAACATCGACCGGCTCCGCGCTGAAGGCATGGAGTTCAACCAGACGTACACGCCGATCAGTATCTGCTCCAGTGCCCGTGCCTCGCTGATGACCGGGCTGTATCCGCACAACCACGAGATGCTGAACAACTGCCATGGCCTGGACGCTATCAAAACAGGGAATCTGTCACCAGATTATACGACGTTCAGCGAGATACTGGCAGATGATGGGTATTATAACAGCTACATCGGGAAATGGCATGTCGGCAAGGATCAGACGCCGCAGGAGTTCGGGTTCCATTACTTCCTGGACGGTACCCGGGGACGGGAAAAGGAAGCGTTCAGGAACTACGTGCAAGAAGATGTTGGAATCGATCCAGAGGATATCGAACTGGAGAACGCGATCTATACGCAGGGACCGGAACCGATCCTGATAGCGGCGAAGACAACTGCACCACCGGAAGCAACACTGCCGTACTATCTCGCAGAGAAAACGATCGAGCACCTGGAGCGTATCGCGGAAGCACCGGAAGACACGACGGAAGATATGATGATGGATGGAGAGGACGCGGGCGATGGACAGGCAGTGATGCCGGGAGAGCCATTCTTCCACCGGACCGACTTTGAGGGCCCCCATCATCCGTACATGGTCCCGGAACCGTACGCATCAAAGTACGACCCGGACGAGATCGAACCCTGGCCGTCATTCATGGCGGCTTCGGATAAGAAGCCTGCAGCCATCGACGAATACCGGAAGAACCGGGGCGTCGACCATATGGACTGGGAGGACTGGGCGCCAGCCGTGGCCAAATACTTCGGGTTCGTCGACTTCATCGATGACCAGATCGGCCGCGTACTGGACAAAGTGGATGACCTCATCGATGCCGGTGAACTCTCTGAGAACACGGTTGTCATCCATACCGCGGACCATGGTGATATGACCGGCAGTCACAAACTGTTCAACAAGGGGCCGCACATGTACGAACAGATCTACCACATCCCGCTGCAGGTCCGATGGCCGGATGTCGTCGAACCTGGAACGACCTGTGACGAGTACGTCCGTCTCCTTGATCTGATGCCAACGTTCCTGGACATGGCCGGTTCAGACACGCCGGACGGGATCGATGGCCGCAGTATCATGCCGCTGCTGAAACAGGAGACGCCGGTGGACTGGCCGGACAGCGTCTTCCTCGAATACCACGGGGACGAGTTCGGGCTGTACACGCAGCGCGGTGTCCGCACCGACGACTACACGTTCGTCTACAACGGGCCGGACACCAACGAACTCTACGACCTGACCACGGACCCACACGAACAGCACAACGTTGTAGACGATCCGGAGTACCAGGAAGCGTACCGGGAGATGGTGGAACTCCTCATAAGCTGGATGAACGAGACCGACGACATGTACCCGTGGATCCAGCGGTCACTGAAACGGTCCCTCCAGCGACGCGAAGAACAGTCTCTCGTGAACCAGGTCGATACCAGCACAGCAGAACAGGAGATTGAACAGGACTGAGAACGCATCTCACAACTGGCTGCGGATGTTCCGGTCGAACATCTCTTCTACCGTCTCCTGCAGGTGGCCGTTCGAATCCACAATCTCCAGGTAGTCCCCGGCCACGGATTCCTGCACCCGTACCGTTCCACCGGCTTCTTCGACCAACAGGACACCGGCCGCGATATCCCACTCGTTGATCGATGACAGGGCGTGCGCGTCCGCCCGGCCACACGCCACGTTGCACAGGTCCATCGCAGCACTCCCCGGACGCCGGAACGACGCCTGATCCTCCTGCAGTGCACGGAGAAACTGGTGTTCCTGGTCGTGGAGCGTGGTCTCCCAGCTGCTCAGCCGTGTCAACACCAGCGCATCCCGCAGCTCGTCCACGTTCGACACCGTGATCGGCTCACCGTTACGTCTGGCGCCCTCTCCACGGACCGCGGTAAACAGCTCGTCCAGTGCCGGCGCGTACACGACACCGACCTGTGTCTCACCATCCACCTGCAGCGCGATCGACGCGCAGTAGAACGGAAACCCGTGCGAGAAGTTGTTGGTCCCGTCGATAGGATCGATCACCCATCGCCTGCCCGAAGAAGCAGGCGGCAGTTCTTTAGCCCCGCTTCGGGGGCGTCCGACTTCGCCGGAGTCACTGGACTCGTTCGGTAAATCAGTATCTTCCTCGGCCAGGAACCCATCACCAGGGAATGCGTCATGGAGGCGCTCGATAATAGCCTCCTGGCACGCCACGTCCGCCTCCGTCACGATATCCGTATACGCGCTTTTCCGCTCCACCTCAAACCCGTCTCTCTGGTACTTCTGCATGATACGGCCGGCTTCCTGTGCGGCGTCGATCGCGGTCTCCAGCTCTTCATTGTATGCCATCGTGGTATCACTGTTGTTCGTATGTATACGCCGCGTTCAGTATCGTCTGTTCGTCGAAATGGTCGCCGATGATATGCATCCCGACCGGCATGTCCTGCACGGTCCCGCACGGTACGGAGATGTGTGGCATCCCTGCCAGGTTGGGGCCGACGGTCAGCGTGTCCATCGCGTACACCTCGACAGGATCCAGTTCAGCGGCCTCGTCAAATGTCGGGGCGATCATGGGCATGGTCGGAGCCGCCAGAACATCATACTCGCGGAACGCCTGCTTGAACTCGTCGATAACCAGCCGCCGCACCTTCAATGCCTTCAAATAGTATTTTGACCGGTATCCGGCCATACGTGCATATGATCCCAGCATGATCCTGCGCTTCACCTCGTCCCCGAAGTACGCTGTCCGGATCTCCGAGAAGTACTCGTTAAACCCGTTCCGATCCGGATCACCTTCCGCACCGTACCGCATCCCGCAGTACCGTGCCAGATTTGTGGAGGCCTCGGAGACGGCCACGATATAGTATGCAGGTACCGTGTATCCCTTCGCCAGCCTCGGCAGGTCCACCTCTTCAACGTCCGCGCCCGCCTCCTCCAGTTCATGGATCGCTGTCCACACAGTTTCGCGGACCGCATCGTCCACGCCCTCAAACTCCATGTACTGCGCTGGCACACCGATCTGCAACCCGTCAACATCTGTATCAAGAGTATCAGCGAACCCTGTCTCCCTATCGACGGTTGTCGTATCGTTCCTGTCTTTCCCAGCCATCACGTCCAGGCCGAGTGCTGTCCCGTACACGGTTTTCGCCAAGCACCCGATCTTGTCCAGGGAGTTCGCGTAATCGATCAACCCATACCGGGACACCCGACCGTATGTGGGGGTGATGCCTGCAACACCGCAGAACGCGGCAGGTGCCGAGATCGATCCGCCCGTACTTTCCGCCACCGCGATATGCGGATACTCGATGGCTGCGGTCGCTGCCCCGGCACCGCCGGAACTCCCGCCAACCACTCTGTCCGTATCATGCGGGTTCTTCGGAACTTCGAACGCGGAATTGGTGCAGAACGTGCCGAATCCGAACTCGTCCATATTCGTCTTCCCCATGATGTGCGCTCCTTCAGCCTGCAGCCTGTCTACAACGGTGGCGTTGAACGGTGGCCGGTAGTCCTCCAGCATCTTTGATCCTGCTGTCGTGTTGAAGTCACGGGTACAGATCTGGTCCTTCACCGTAACCGGGACACCAGCAAGCTTCCCGTCCGCAGCATCAGTGGAGAAGTCATCGGTCAGGGCGCGGAACGGCTGGAACGCGTTCTGGATGCCGTTCAAATGGGACTGCAGTGCCCTTGCATCGATCGCTGTATCGGTTTCGATGAACTCCTTGACGCGCATCCCTTTCGCGCTGTTGTCGACAGCCATACCCTACACGTTTCCGTGTAACATTAAATGTGCTTTGGCCTGCGGTCACTGTCAAACAATCTTACAGGTTCCAGAACCAGCCGCTGTCATCATCTTCCTCTTCCTCCCCGGGGTCTTCTGTATCCTCGCCGCCCCACGGCCACCACCAGCTGTCACCGCTCCACGGCCACCACCCGCCATCATCGTCGTCCGCTGCGTAGTCAGCCTGTTCCAGTGTAACCGGGTTACTCACAAAGGTGCACCGCTGCGTCCATGCACCATCACAGCCAGCACCGGCAAACAGATGGAGTTCACCATCCTCCACGTGATCCTCGAAATGTTCGTAGGAGAGGTCAACGTCCACCCTGCCAGATCTGCCGTCAGCACGGGTTTCTGTCCCCGGGATAACGTCGTATCCGACTTCTGTCAGGTCTTCGAATCCCGGGACCGATCCGCGGGTGTACACTCCCAGATCATGGTACTGGGGGCTGAGATCATCGTAGAATATCTCTGCCAGAAGGTCTTCACCCTCCTCGAACCGGCTGGTGGATGCGTTCGTATCAGGGTCCATGATGAACAGTTCCAGCTCGTCCGATCCGTTTTCACCTGCAGCAGGTGTCGCGGCTACAGGGACGACACTGCCTGCTGCCATGGCTTTCAACACGGCACGCCGCGAAGGCTGGTACACGGCATCACCGGTGCGGGGCGTGGAACTGTACGGTTCACGGCCAGATTCAACCGGTTCCACCTGCTCCGACGGGGCGTAGGTGTCCGTACCGTCACGCATCGGTGATGGAAGCGGTCGTAGCCCAGTATTAAAACAGGACCCTAAACTACAGGTTCGCGGCAGGGATGAAGCTTTTCAGGTGGCGGGATCGCACTGGAGTATGGTGTGTGGGTACACGGCGTGCACCGAGGCCCATCGTGGTGAAGCGCGAAATATTTAAGCCGGCAAACAAAACGAGGATACAATGCTGGGAAGCGGTAAAAATAAGAATAATACGAAAAAGAAGAAGTCCCGGTTTTCATTCCTCGAAAAGTATTCGCTGGTACTCGGGTTTCTCCTGTTCGCTGGACTGCTGGTATCCGGGTACCTGCCGGACCACAACCCGATCCCGTATCTTGTGCTGGGCCCGATCTTCATTCGCATCCTTGTCGATATCGGCATCCGTCAAACGATCGGGTCCCACATTTTCCGTAACCTCCATCCGAAGATACTGTTCATCGACACGGTTGTGGTGGGTGGCGGCCTGTTCGTTCTGTACTCGCTGGGGTACTGGGGACTGGAAGATATCTCCCTGTTTATTGAGATCCTGAACGTTGTCCTGGAACAGTTGGATGCAGAAATAACGCTCCCTGAGGAGCCGGTGAACGGCGCTGAAGAATAACCTGTGTTAGAATAACCTGTGTTACACTGCCCGCGGCCCCTTGAACTGTCCGTCCTCCGTGTTCTCCGTATTTTCAAGCGCCTCTTCCTGTGACAGGCACGTACCGGGCTCATCGGGTCGTGTCCCATCCTCGAACTTGACCGGATGAAACGCTGGCTCCACACCCTCCGTATCGATCTCGTCCAGGCTTTCGAACGCATCAAGGATATCCACGAGATCCTCCTGCAGCTCGTTGATCTCGTCCCCGGACAGGTTCAGCCGCGCATTCTCCGCAACCCGTTCGATCTCCTCGCGCTCAACCATGATGCACAGTTGTAGGCATAGAATATTAAATGGGTTCGGTGCGGCGAACTGTTTTTAAGGAGAAACGGGTATGGTAGGGTATGCGGCCCCGAACAGTGTTACTTGTTGTTCTTGTAGTAGTGGTATTGGCGGGATGTGTCGGAGGTGGTGATGTAGAGGAAACTGATACGGCGAAAGATGAGCCGGTACCGATTAATCCTCCCGTTGGGTTCGAGCATGAGCGGTTTAATGGTTCTCTCGTTAATCTGCAGGTCGTTGATGGTGAGCTGGCATATTCTATTGTAAACAGTTCTGGTGCATACAAGATACATGGGGGGAGTGTTGTTGTATCGGGAGATGGTATAATGACCGCACAGTACTATGATGGAGCATGGGTGTATGCCGTAATGACGGAGGTCGATGATGGGAAGTTTGAGACAGACCTCCATTACGATGATGAGGTCATCATGCTCGGTGATTCTTTCATTGAGGAGCTTACACGGGTAGACGAGGGATGGGCGTACATCCTCTATGAGGGTAACAGATCCTGGAGCCTGTTCCTGGACGGTGAGCGCATCGGATCCTCATATGACAATGTCATAGACATTGCGTCTCCCGGTGGACAACTGGCGTATCTTGCAGAAGACGGTGATGACAGGGTTATCGTACGTGGAGAAGAAGAGATCGTGCGAGGAGATGATCTTGGATTCGAACTGTTATCGTGGAATGGATCTGTGCTGTATAAAAAACACGAGCAAACAGGTGGTATCCGCAATGAAACGCTGGTATACCGGGACAACCTGATCGGGGCAGCGTACGAGAGGATTCGGCATATTGTCCCGGCAGAGCAGTCTCTCTACTATGTGGGGATTACAGGGTCTACCCATACCGTTTCACAGTACCCGGCCGGTGAATTGAGGGAATTTTCACGGGTGGACGAGTTGTATGAAACAGAGGACGGTATCGCAATAAAGGGAAGCCTGCCGGGATACCGTGCAGTACGTATCTATCACGGTGACGACGTCTACGGTGAAAACCTTGAGCGGATCGGATCGTTCACCGTGTTCAACAACTCGGTCGCATATTTTGCAGAAGGGCTTCTTAGAGATGAAGCACCGTACCTGGGATATGCCCGGGACAGCCCTGTCCATAGAGATAGCATCGCGCGGATAGACTATGAGCACATAAACGGCCTGGTCTTCCACGATGGGCGACTGGTATTCACAGCCCGGACAGACGATTACGGATATCTCGTCGAGGAACAATGTTACGGATATCACGGGTATCAATTATGCTGACCCGGCCATCTGCCGCGATAATCTCAGACTCACGTCCGGCGTGTCCACCTCTCTCGAACACTCAACATCGTCTGTGCTGAAACATATGAGACGAAAAATATGTGTTACAGATTAGAATTACCTTTATAAACTAGGCCGTAGAAGGTATGTACATAACATTTCGACCTGTTTCGTGCTTTGGGCGGCACGAAAATCATCGGTCGTGACCTTTGGGCTTGCATTCCATTTCCGATTTGGGCGTCGGAAGTTGGAAAGCGAACTCGACTCGGTTTGGGCATTGAGTCGAACGTATGATTTGGGCGAAAAATCTTGGGTAAGATTTCTCGGTTAGTTGTTGGAATATCGATCCATGCTTCATCAGCACGAATCAGGGTTCTATGCAGGAGTTGGCGCCGCTCGTTTAAAAAGCTTGCGGTATGGCGAACTTGCCTGCGCTCAAATTGAGGTGAAAGCATTGGAATCCATCATCAAAGACTCGGTTGAAGAAGACGAACAAACAAACCAGTTTGAAGACGTGAAAGACGCCAGGATCATGGTCGTTGGAGCGGGGGGAGCCGGTAACAATATGGTGACCCGCATGCAGCGGAAAGGAATTGAGGGGGCTGAGACAGTTGTAATAAATACTGACAAGCAGCACCTGGAAATGTCCGAGGCCGACAGGAAGATCCTGGTCGGCCGTGATCTAACAAAGGGACTCGGAGCTGGTGGCCACCCGCAGAAAGGAGCCAAGGCAGCAGAAGAGAATAGAACTGATCTGCGCGACCTGTTCAAGGAGGCAGACATGGTCTTCCTCTGTGCAGGGCTGGGTGGCGGCACCGGAACCGGATCAATCCCCGTGCTTGCCGAGATCGCGAAAGCAGAAGACTGCATCGTGATCGGAACCGTAACCATGCCGTTCTCCATTGAGGGCGCAAGACAGTCCAAGGCAGAAGACGGCCTGTACAAGCTCCGACAGTATGTCGACACGGCGATCGTCATCGAGAACGACAAGCTGCTTGAGATCGCTGGCGACATGCCGCTAGAACAGGCCTTCGGCGTCGCGGACGAACTAATCACCACCATGATCAAGGGTGTCACCGAAACCATTTCCACACCATCCCTGGTCAACCTGGATTACGCGGATGTCAAATCAATCATGCACTCCGGCGGGGTTGCCGTCGTCGGATACGGCGAATCAGACACCGCGAGCAGAGGCAAAGAATCCATCGCGGAAGCACTGTCCAACCCACTGCTTGACGTGGAGTTCGAAGGCGCATCGGGCGCACTCGTCCACGTCGCCGGTGGCGAAGGCATGACACTGAACGAGATCAACGACGTTGGACAGACCGTGATGAACAAGCTCGACCCCGATGCACAAGTCATCTGGGGTGCCCGCGTCAATCCAGATCTCGGATCCAAACTCCAGGTCATCTCCATCATCACCGGTGTCCAGTCACCATACGTGCTCGGCCCGGTAGATGAGGAGAAGGCTGAAGTCAAAGAGATGGACGATCTTGGACTCAAGGTGATCAACAAATGATCGCTCACCACTCGCTTCGCAACGAGGTGAATGAGAAATGAAGCCAGAAGAACCACTACCAGCAGACTACGGCCTGTAAGGTTTGAGGTGTTCATGGGCGAAAGCCCATGTCCCTTAATTTATATTAGGGCGCCCGACGAGGGCACATATTCCCCTTTTGGGGAACTTTGGAGCAACCTTCACTTTGGGAAGGTTGTGAGCACTATATTAGCCCTCGCCGCCTCGCGTTACCGCGAGACGCGATCACCTTCCCCCCAACAGCGCTCTCGTGCGGTTTCTTTCACCTCACGAGGCGGAAGGGCGCCTTTTCTTTCCCCCCTTATTCCTTGTTTCCTCCTCTCACTGTATCATCAGAAACGCATTTTAAACATGGTTCATAACGCACTACCATGACACGGGACCGTGACTTCGGATTTTCAGACAACCAGCTTGGAAACTACGTTGCAGCACTGGAACACGGTGACGCCGATTTATCGCAGACAGAACTGAAGTACGTTGCCGGTGCGCTGGGCCGGATCACGCACAAACTGTACCACCAGCACGACGAATCGTACGCGGTGGAATCGGACGATGGCGAAACATACGCCGTAACGCTTGACGACGAAACCGGCGAACTGACACACTACGCCGAGGAATGGCTGGATGATGACCGTGACATGACCACGTTCCTCAACGTGTACCGTAACTACTGTCCGCGAAGCATGGACATCAGGTAACGATCGTTCCGCCGTCAGCTCCCGTACGGAGCGACAGTTCTGGTTGCGAACATTCTTAAACTCCAGATGCGGTAGTTCCAGTAACGTTTGGGGGAACACACCATGAGTGAGTACGACGATCCGATACAGAACGTGTTTGAATCGCTGGATATCCCATATAAAACCGTTGACGACGTACCGGGGAGGACAGAGAACCGGTTCATGGCACGGTACGGTGCCGTCGAAGACGGGGCGGTGGCAGATGCTGCCCAGTACGCAGCCGTCTGCGACACGGTTATCGAGGACAGGACGCTGCGCGGACGATTTTACCGCAAAGTCGTTGCGGCTGATGATGCATGCTACCTGCCGAACCTGCAGGATGCTGTACCCTCGGGTATGGATCCAGGTGCGGTTGCAGACGTTACGGAGATCGAAGCAGCCGACATCGAACGGGATGGACTGAAGGACAGCATGAAACGATACATGGAAAATCGTGGTACACGGGAGCGAGACTGGGCCACGTTTGAAACAGCCTATGAGAACACAAAGGATCGTATCGAGTCCGCCATTGAACCAGAGGAACAGTCTTTTTAAAGGTTGATCGCTAATTCCAGCGTGTTAGGAGGGTTTTTCCATGGCACATCAAGTTGAAGCAGGTAAGGTCAAGGAAGGTTCGTACGTGATGATCGATGACGAACCATGCCTTGTGAAGAAGGCAAGCAAGTCGATGGCAGGCAAGCACGGACACGCGAAGGTGAAGATCCGGGCGGAAGGCCTGTTCGACGGTCAGAGCCACCGCGGCAAGTGGGGTTCGGACGACAAGCTGTTGAAGCCCGAGATCAAGAAGAAGACGGGCCAGGTCGTATCGAAGGACGGGTCACTGGCACAGATCATGGACATGGACACGTACGAGACCGAAGATATGCAGCTACCGGACGACCTCGATGTTGACGAGGGCGAAGAGATCAAGTTCTGGGTCGTTGACGGCCGGAACCTTGTCAAGGGGAAGGCATAACACCCTTACCCCTCTCAATCATATGTTATTTTTTCCACATGATTTTATCACATATGTTTAACCACAACCCTTATAATTGATACATCCTAATGACACAGGTATGTGGCGAACCTCAGGGAATGAGTTCTGGCATTACAGTGGCAACACGTACGGCGCGGCTGTGGATACCATGTCCGAGGAAGGCGTGCTCGAGTTTCCCCAGCACCTGTACGAGCAGTTAACGCGATGGGAGGGAGAGACAGACTATGCACTGCTGTCACGGGCTGATACGGTCAAGTCCAGTCTTGCTGACGGCGTGGAGACGGACGTGAAATGTTCTGACGAAGAATTCTACGGTGTACGGATACCGCCCCACGGGGAGCTCATTGACGGTATAGAATGGGAACACCCAGGTGTTGTCAGCTATGACCTTCCGTCATATGTCCTTGTGAACCTGCCTGACCGGCTGGATACTCGCAACATGCCGCTCTACGACAACCCATTCCAGGAACTGGAAGAAAACCTTGACCAGTACGTGTAACCCGTCCACACCACTATGTCGCACCTACACGGCACCGGTTTCACACGACTCACGTCGAACAAGTACCTTGCAGATGTGTCAGGCGTTGCACGCCAGGACGCGCTTGAACTACCTGAACCTGTGTATGACCGGCTTGACCGAGACAACTTTCTCATGGAACGCGTCCGGATGGCCCCGCCGGACCGCGAAACACTCGGCCAGTTCTCCGGACAGCTCGTAACCGTGTCCCCGGCAGACGATCTGTCTTGGGGTGCACGCATCCCTGTACTGCATCAGGTGGACCAGGGAGTTGAAGAGCTTCCCACCCAACGAGCCAGCGTCTGCATCACCTTCGCGGATGATGACACCCCGCTCTCCGTTGAAGCCACGGGGTTCCACCGGATCAAGGACCACGACGGGTTCTCCCTGTATACCGATATCCTTGGCGACCGGTAACCCTCCTGTTCGTCCCCCGTTGTTTCCCCAACCTATTTCTATCTTCTCCAATAAACTGGATTGTATGCCTGAAGACTCGTGGAGACAGGACAGTGACCGGGTAAGAGAGGACGTGCTGGAGCAGGTGCTTCCGGAACAGGAGGAACGCGACCAGAACTGGGAGATGTTTTCCCGCATACAGGAATTTATCGAGGATAACTACGACGTCGAGGCCAGGCTCATGGGTTCGACAGCCAAAAACACGTTTATCAGCGGTGACAAGGACCTGGACATCTTCGTGCTGTTCCCCACGGACTACGATGAGGACCACCTCGAGGACAGGGGACTGATGATCGGTGAAAGCGTGTTCGAATACTTCGACGGCGAATACGAAGTGGAGTACGCAGAGCACCCGTACACGAAAGGAGAGATCGATGGATACGAGATCGAGATCGTTCCAGCTTACAACGTCGACGCCGGTACCGAGATCCGAAGCTCGGTGGACCGCACACCGTTCCACACGGAATGGGCGGACAACAATCTGACCGAGGAACAGAAACGGGAGGTGGTCGTGCTCAAAGCATTCCTCCGCGGACAGGATCTGTACGGCTCCACATTGAGAGTAGAAGGATTCTCCGGATATCTCTGCGAACTGCTCATTGCCGCGTACGGCTCGTTCGAGGCCGTTATCGAATCCGCGGTGGAGTGGGATGAGGAACAGTTGATCGACCCCGAAAACCATCATGCTGCACATCACGACGATTCTGAGAATCGTCGTTCGAGCACGCGTTCCCGAGGGAACGGTGCGTTACCAAACTATCTGAAGCAAAAGTTTGAGGACGAGAACCTGGTCGTGATCGACCCGGTGGACCCGGAGCGGAACGTGGCCTCGGTTCTCAGCAACGAAAACCATGCCCGGTTCGTGTACGTGGCCTGGCAGTACATGCAGCAACCAGATGAAGGATTCTTCTTCCCGGAAGAGGACGCTGTGCAGGAAGTGGAGATCAAGGAAGAGCTGTTCGACCGCGGTGACTTCGTGATGGTCGAGTTCCCGACACCGGACCTGATCGAGGACATCCTGTACCCCCAGCTGCGGAGCCTGATGCGCCGCCTCCACCAGGTGCTGAAAGACGCGGATTTCCGTATATTCGAATCCGGGTTCCATGTCGGTGACGACACCATCCGGATCCTGTTCGAATTCTACAGCGCGGAACTACCCTGCACCCGTAAACAGGTGGGTCCGAAACCGTTCCACAACACGGAACACATGGCAAACTTCACCGGGAAATACGACCGTGTCTGGGTCGAGGACACCCGGCTCGTCACCCACGTTGACCGCGACCACATCGAAGCGGATGCACTGCTGGACAGCTTCCTCAGCGGCGACCTCCAGAGCAAGGGCGTCCCCAAACAGCTCGCCCCAGCCGTGGAACAGTGTGAGATCACCGATATTGAACTGGACGGAGAGGACTGGCGCAGGTTTTTAAGACGCCAGTTTAAACTGGGTGGGTAGTAATGCGGAACGATATTCTTGTGCTCGGCGGCCCCGGATCTGGGAAGGATACACAGGCCGAAAAGATATCGGAGGAGTATGGCATCCCGAAGCTGGATGCCGGTGAAACCCTGCGAAAACACGGTGATGTCGTGCTGCAGTATGCTCCGGAAGATCCGGAACGGCACGGACAGTACGTTGAATACCGGGATGGGCCGATGACGATCGACGATCTTGTTGACGGCCCGGAAGCGTTACCCGACGCGTATCGAACGATCCACCAGTGGCTTCCCGACCCGCCGCATGCCGAGACCACCGCATATTTGACTGGACGGGAACTGGAAGAGAACCCGGAGTATGCTGACGGTGTCGTGTTCAGCGGGTATCCACGGACACTGGAACAGGCAGAGCTGATGACGGATATGCCGATCGAACCGTCCGTGATATTCGTGCTGGATGTCTCCACTGACGAAGCGATTCGACGGCTCAGCGGCCGCGGTCGGGAAGATGATACACCGAATGAGATCCTGGATCGGCAGACCTGGCAGTATGCGCAACTCAACCGGATACAGGCATACTACCGCGAGGAGGACAGTACGTACGCAAACCGGATTGAATGGATCTGGCCGGAGACCGCAGATAAAGATGAGGATACCGTATTCGACGCGATCGAAGATGTTATGGACAAGGAGTATAGCGGTGATACACGATGAGTCTCAAACTTTCAATACTTGGACTTCCCGGAGCAGGGAAAGGAACGCAGGCAGATAAACTTTCTGAAACGTACGGCATCCCACACATCTCGATGGGTGACATCCTCCGGAACAATAAGGAGTTCGAAACGGAGAGCGGGGAGACCGTTGGCGAGATCATTGACGCCGGCAACCCGGTGACCGCGAAGACCTGCGCCACGCTGCTCTCAACGCGGCTGGATGAACCGGACTGTGCGGACGGGTTTGTGCTGGACGGGTTCCCCCGGTTCCAGGAACAGGCCGAGATCATGGATGACGTGACCGGTATCGATGCCATCCTGCTGATCAAGGTGGACGAGGACAACATCCTGGAACGGCTCACGAAACGCCGGATCTGCCCGGACTGCGACGCCAGCTACCATCTGAAGTTTGATCCACCGGAACAGGACGAGATCTGTGACAACTGCGGTACGGAGCTGGTGCAGCGTGAGGATGACACCGCGGAAAAAATCGAAGAACGCATCAGTTGGCAGCGCGACGGCATAGAAGAAGTGCTCACATATTTCGATGGCGACGAGGATACCCCGGTCGAAGTCGTGAACGGCAACCCACCAATCTCCGAGGTCTGGAACAATGTACAGGAGGTTGTAGAGAAGCATGTCAACTAATGTCAGGCGCGGGATCGTCACACAGCTCGACATGGAACTGTCCGAATGCTTCGAACACGCCGCCTCCATGGACCTCGACTTTATCGAGATCATGATGGACGGCGAACTGAACCGTCACACACTCGACGAGCAACAGGACCAGATCAGGACCTGGGCCGATGACCAGGACCTGGCGATCATGGTACACCTCCCGTTCAAACTGGATATCGGCTCGCCGCTGGAACACGTTCGTGACGGCGCCATCAAGGAGATCGAAGCGAATATCGAGACCGCTGCAACACTGGGCGCGGAAAAAGCCGTGCTGCACGCTTCCTCCAATGCATGGTCCGCAGCATGGAGCGTGGAAGAGATCCAGGACCTGATCCTGAAATCGGTGCAGACCCTCCATGAAACCGGACAGGAACACGGCGTGGAGATATGCGTCGAAAACATCCCATCAACCTTCTTCGACATCCACGACTTTCCGCTGCTGTTCCAGGAAACGGACGCATCCATGACGCTGGACACCGGTCACGCCCGTGTAAGCGGTATGGAATCCACGGAGATGTCCGCATTCATTGAGGAGTACCGTGACCGGATCTCCCATTTCCACCTCAATGATACGCGGCAGCCACAGGACGAACACCTCCCGTTCGGCGCCGGCAACCTGAACTTCGCGGAGATCCTTGCACCCCTCCAGGATGACTGGGACGGCACACTCTCACTGGAAGTCTTCACCTGGGACTGGGAGTACCTGGCGATGAGCGTGGACCGGCTGGACCAACTCCTGTAGCGCCAACGCGGAGGATGAGAATGCCAATATTTGAAGTTTGGGAATATGGAGAAGGAGATGGGCCGCGGAACACGTACACTGCCGTCTCTGAGGAACGCGCGATGAAGACCTACCTGGAACGGCAGCTCGTCACAGGCAAAACGTACCGCCACCATCTGCAGCAGGATGGGATCGACAGATTACTTCTCTGTGTCAAGAACCCAGCGTTGAAAGGCACACGCCAGAACCCGAACTATCCGTCCGTCTACACACTTGAATTCGAGAACAACATCGAATCCGCATTCGAAGGCAAACTGGTCAACGGTGAGATCGAACCAGAAGACACCCAGCAGCCAATGAACTGAGTTTTACAGAAATTTGCTCATGTACGGTCCGTCCCGTTCATACCCGAGTTTCGCGTAGTACTCGCGTGTTCCCACCGCGGAGATGACGGCAAGTTTCTTGTACCCGTTCCTGCGCGCCAGTTCTTCGGCCCGCTCCATCAGCTTCCGGCCATACCCGGAGTGCTGGATCTGGTCATCGTCATCCCCGATCGGGACGGCCGGTCCCACGACCTGTAACTGGCGGACGATCGCCGTTTCTTCATCGATCTCCGGTCGCATCGGTCCATCCGCTGCTCCAACAGAAACCTCTGGTGAGGATTCTGTGTCTCTAACAGAAACCTCTGGTGAGGATTCTGTGTCTCTAACAGAAACCTCCTGCGAGGATTCTGTGTCCGGGAACCGGAGCCGCAGGTAGCCGAGGATGATGTCCTTATCCGTGTCCTCGAAGCTGAGGAAGTGTTCTGTTCCACCTGATGCATCGTAGCTGCGGTTCACCGGTTCCACGGCGTCCGGTGTCACGCCCTCCTTCAGCTGGACGTGGCCGGCCTCCCGTGACCGGATCTCCCGGGTTTCGATCCCTTTTTCGTCCATCCGCCGCTCCAGTATCTGCCGGGCGTTGGTCCGGGATGCGCCGTCATCGATCTCGGTGGAGGGGATGTCACGCATGATACGTTTCACCCGGACGTACGGCGGAAGCAACGGCATGATCTCTTCCAGCCGGTCGTACACGTCCTCCTCTTCCAGCGGTTCGTACTCGCCCGCCTCCATCTCATCATACAGTTTCGTTCCGTCCAGTACCGCGGTCGGGTAGATCTTCAGCTCGTCCGGCTGGAACCGCGGATCGTTGAACAGGGTACGGAACTTCTCGATATCTGCATCCCGTGACTCACCGGGAAGGCCAAGCATCATATGGTACGTGATCTTGAACCCGCAGTCCTTCAGCTTCTTCGTGCTCTCAACGACTGCTTCGGTGCCGTGCCCCCGGTCGGTCCGTTCATGCACCGCATCATCCAGTGTCTGGACACCCATCTCGACCCGGGTGCAGCCGAACCGCAGGAAATCATTGATATGCGCCGTCTTTGCAAAGTCGGGCCGGGTCTCGATGGTCAACCCAACATTCCGCCGTTCTGCGGTCTCATTGATAGCATGCGCCTCCTCCAGATCCTCCGCGTCTTCGCCGTTCAACGCATCGAAACACCGCTTAATGAACTGTTCCTGGAACGCGGTCGGGGTTGATGGGAACGTGCCGCCCATGATGATGATCTCGGACTTGTCCGTGGTGTGACCGATGTTCTCCAGCTGCTCCAGCCGCGAGGACACCTGATCGTACGGATCGTACGCGTTGTCGATGGCACGCCGCGCGGATGGTTCCTTCCCGGTATAGCTTTTCGGTGCGGTCCGCCCTTCGTGCGTGCCCTGCGGACAGTACGAACAGTTATAGGGACAGGAAAAGTCGTCCCACATCCACATCGCGGCGATGGTGGCCACGCCGGAGATTGTGCGTGTCGGTTTCCGTGCCAACACACTGCGCACATCCTCCATCTCCTCGTCCCGAACGTGTTCGAGGATGTCTGCGTTTTTCGGCAGGCCGTTAAGCGCCAGTTCCTTGGCTGCAGTTTTCTTTGCCTCGTGCAGTTCCTTCTCACTGCTGATCTCTCCGGCCTTGATCTTCTCGATGATGCTGCGGAACCGCTGTTCTTTCGTGCCTGCCGTTTCCACACCCATACTACGTGGGGGTAAGGCAAATGATATAAACCTCAATATAAAAAGGTCAGTGTATGTCTCTTGGCCATATGCTTCCTGATGAGATCGGCTGGCGTCACGTGCTTGCAGTTGTTCTCGTGATCATCCTGGTCGCTGCACTGGCCGCCGCGATCCCTGCACTGTATATGGAGATGGCGCCGGACCGTGGAAGCGTATGCATCA
>JALDAF010000046.1 GCA_022729315.1 Candidatus Nanohalalkaliarchaeum halalkaliphilum
GGTTGTCGTACTGCTGCCGATACTTGGTGAGTATCGTTCCCTGGTCGCCGCATGCCGGGCACTGGTGGTCATCCGAGTAGATATAGATAACTCTGACGATGTCTGACCCGCACATCTCCTGTATCTCCTGTGTGGTCAGCCAGTACTCGAGCAATAGATTGGTGTACTCCTGTTTCAATACGTCATAATCCTCGCTCTCCAGCTTCTGCGCCTGCTCATACAGCTCCACGTCATCCTGCAGGCTCTCGATATCGCTGATCGTCTGAGACGTGGCCACGTTCAACGCCTCACAGTTCCGTTCCGGCAGGTTCGTGGCGATCCGTTGACTGAGGTCCTGGGCGTTCCGCTCCACCGCGAACGCCTCCAGATCCTGCTCTATCTGCCCGATCTGCTGCTCGCTCAATGCCATCCCTATGAAGAACATGCCTGCCATCAGTGTCAGGGTAAGTACAAACGCGGCGAACAGGAACTCCCAGCTGACACGCCGTTCCGTGTGCTGCAGGATATCCGGATGTCCTCCGTTACCGTTGTCTCCATCGTTTCCTGCATCAGTATCGGTGTTCTCATTGTCTACCATCGGCGATCACGGACTGTGAACTCTTCATACAGTGTTGCAATCCAAAACGCTGCGAACAGGAACGGATACACGAGCAAAAACGATACGTAGTGTGTCTTCCGTCTCCAGGGCTGTATCTTTTCTTCTGCAGTTTTAATACTAATAAGTATGGTGCCAACTCCCATGAGTACGAAAAACCCGGAGAACAGGTGGAACAGTGTCAGGTTCAGCAGGCTGACAGAGAGATCCGGGTAGATGAACCCGACCAGCAAATACGTGTTGATATGCCGGACCAGCATACTGCCCAGATTATGGAAGAAATACGTGAAGAAGAACAGGATGAGCAGCAGCCACAGCACATTGAACGGCAGCAGGAACACGCCCAGGTTCCCCTGTTTCGGATCCCCGATCATATCCCAGTACTCGATCACGTTCTCGATGTATCCGCGGTACCACCGGATCCGCTGCCGGAACAGGCCTTTCCACGTTGGCGGTGACACGGTGTGCACGAACGCCTTGGCACTGTTCTCCACCCGTGCACCGCTGTCATGCATGCGGAACGTGACCTCCATATCCTCGGTCAACGTATCCTCCCGCCACCCGCCGAGCTCCTTCAGATACGCCGTGTCATAGATACTTCCCGGCCCAGGCAGAGTGAACTGCGTATCGAAGATACCGAACATCTTCCGGAGAAAGATCTGGAAGATGTACTCCGTCCAGATGATCTTCTGCGGGAACGTCTCTGGCTTCCACACCTTCAACGCCGGCGTCACCCCTTTCACTCCAGGCCGCTCAAGGTATCCGACGATATACTCCAGGAAATCCGGGTCAGGATACGAATCCGCATCCATACACGCCACGAGCTCCGTGTCCACCTGCTCCAGCGCCACGTTCAACGCGTGCGCCTTCCCCCCGTTCTCCTTGTCGATGATCTCCACGCTGTCGAGGTCCTCGTACTGCCGCAGCCGCTCCAGCGTATCATCGGTCGAACCGTCGTTGATCGCTATGATCTCCAGCTTGTCCTCCGGATAGTCCAGATCCAGCAACGCGTCCATCGTGCCCTGTATCGTGTCCTCCTCGTTATACGCCGGGACAAGGAACGTGATGGACGGGTACCGGGACGGGACCGGCGTACCGTGCACCTCGAACCGGTGAACAAAATACACCAACAGCCACAGCACCGCTGAAAAGGTCATAACGGTGAAAAACAGGATGAAGATATAGTCGGTCAGCTGCATGGCGGATCACCGGATGGATAGGCTGCGTACAACCAGTATGTGAGCCACATATTAATAAGGCTATATAAAAGAACGCCGTGTGTAGTAAACCGTTGCTTCCCGGAAACAGTGAACGTTAGCAACCGTACTGACCACAGAGGTGTGTTGTAATGCAGAAGCCGGAACGAAACCACTATATGGTTCTCGCAGCGGGGATAGTCCTGGTCGGAGCGATCGGGGCGGTAGTGCTGTATGGTGCCGGTGATGACGATGGTGCTGACCACATCGCATGGGACTGCACGTTCCAGGACCATGACGTCTGCGTTCAGACAGAGATAACGGAGTTTCACCGGTGCGACGGGGAGGATCGCCCCCGGCAGGAACACTGCAGGACGACCAGTGACGGCATCGAGTCTGTGACCCTGTTCACTGACCCGGCCAACTTTGTGACAGCCCCCCTCACCCAGGAGGCGTACGACGTGGAATCGCTGGATATCGGTCAGACCCATGCATGGGATGCAACATTTCTGGAGGATGGACGGTTCCTGTACACGGAGATGGATGGGACGTTGATCCTCCACTCCGGTGAAGACGTGATAGAAACAGCAACACTGGAGAACACCCGAAAGTTCGGGAACACAGGACTTCTCGGCGTTGCCGCTGACCCGGACTTCGATGAGAACCGGTACGTCTACCTGTACTACTACGTGGACGGCTCATTCCCCCGTTCCATGGACATCGATATCACGGACCAGGTGGACCCACTGTACAACCGTGTCTCACGGTTCGAGTTCCGGGATGGTGAACTGACGGACGAACTGGTACTCATCGATGATATCGAAGGCAGTTCCGGACATTCCGGCGGCCGTCTCGCGATCGGTCCGGACGGATATCTTTACGTCACCACCGGTGACGCGGAATATGTGAAAACGGACCACGCAGCCCTCCACGAACGCGTCCAGGACCGTGACTTCCTCGGCGGAAAAGTACTGCGGACGGCACTGAACGGTGATATACCGGAGGATAACCCGTTCGAGGACAGTCACGTATATGCATACGGACTTCGAAACCCGCAGGGTATAGACTTCCATCCGGCCACGGGAGAACCGTTCGTTTCCATGCACGGCCCCTGGAGACATGACGAGGTGAACCGGATACAGGCAGGAGCCAACTACGGCTGGCCCGGCGAGAAATGTGGCTACGACTATAAAGAGGTAGCTGTCACGGACACGACCGATCCCGTGTACTGCTTCAATGAATGGACCATCGCCCCCAGCGGCACAGCATTTGTTGATGATCCGGACCATCCCTGGTACGGCAGCTACTTCGTCACCGGGCTCCGTGGCAGCATGCTGTACCGGATCGAATTGGATGATGACCTTGATGTCGCGCACTCAGAAGTGTTCTACATACGGAAAACCGAAGAGATCGACAACCGGTTGCGGAACGTGGAGTTCAATGACGGCTCCCTCTACCTGTTCGGAGACGGATACGGCGTCGGCAGACTCACGCCCGGAGACGACCAGTACCTCCAGTAACCGTCCGTAAGAAAAAGGATCCACTACTCGTTCTTCATCAGTTCCCGCAGGAACACAGTAGCATACGCACCCTTCTTTAGATCGAACGAAATCGTTGCCCTGCTCTTGTTCATGTTCAGATCGTCACTGTCCGTGGACACCAGCTCGAAATTATCGAACGGCGTGAAACATTTCCGGTACTCGCCCTCCGTCCGGAGATGTGGGAAATCCTGCAGCTTGAAATCCTCCTGTTCAACCCCGTCATCTTCCAGTGCCGCCTGGATCGTCTCATCACCAGAGTCTTCACGCAACGCAGTCTGGTAGCCGACCAGCGGTAGCTCCGCATCCGTATCATCGAATCCGTCCCCGACAAGTTCGGACAGTGCCTTGTTGAACACGAACGACTGGTATGCATGGATGAACAGCCGCTGCAACCCTTCGGGCAGCCGCTTGATGGCGCCCGCGTAATCATCCGGGCTTTTCGCAAGATGGTACAGCAGGATCTTCTCGTACCGGAACTGCTCCGGGAACTTCTCCGCTGCCTTCTCCACCTCACGCGTCTCCCACAGGTCTTCACGGACCTTCCGGATCTTCTCGTATTCCTCATCGGACGGCTTCGCGATATAGATCCAGACCGCTTCCTCGTAGTTACCCTTCAGTATTTCACGGCCAACAAGATGTGTGATCGGTCGCCGGTCACCGAACCGCTGCGGCCCGAAATAGTTCGGTATCCAGCCGTCCAGCTCGTCTTCAATAGCATCGATACGCTCCTTGATCGTGTCCTGCGGATACCCGATGTTCCGTATCACGATCTCAAACCGATTCCCCTCAAGGTCGCCAGGATTGATCTGGTCGCCCCGTCCAAGCACCTCCAGCTCCACATCCGGGATAAACACGTGCTGAAGATCTTCAGAATCCAGTCCCTGTACAGAAATATACTGTGTCGTGATCGCTCGCTTATCCTTGTTCCCCGCATACCCGAACCGTTTCCGCGACACGTGCAACACGTTGGACAGTTCACGAACTGCTTCCAGCGTGGTCAGGTTGAACTTCTTCATCTCAGCGATTACGGCATCGCCTTCCTCTTCCACGTCGTGTTCCGCCTGCTCGTCCACGACGAAATCCTCTATATGCTCCTTTATCGACCCGCCGATACCTCTCGTATCCGAGTAATAGTTCCAGACGGGTAGTTCATCAGTCTTGTTCACAGCCATCGCCATCATTTTAAAGGAGGGGCAACTCTTTTGTAACTTTATCCACTGTTTCACCTGTATCCGGGCCAACACCCAGCGCCGTCACAGTACCTGGAGACAGCTCGGTTTCGCCCGCATCCTTAACAACATACGCACCTATGTTCATGGACCGCGCCTGTTTAAATAATTCCATTATCTGGTCCTCACCGGTCGCCTTCACCGCGATCTTGGTCGCGCCCTCGGCCTCCCACTGGCTCCGCACACTCTCATCCACATTCCGGTACGCACCCAGTGACGCATGACACGCCTGCGCAACCAGCTTTCCTCTGCTCATATCCAGGTCGGTCCGGAGAACGATCACCTGTTTCATCACCAAACTCCCTGCATTTCTACAACTACTAGCGCGCACCACATAAAAACCTTTAGTCCTGTTCCATTCCGCATAGCATCCTCATTTTAAACACTAGCCCACCATATCTACCTGTATGAGAACGCTCCTGCTGGATGCCAACTTCCTGAGCCTGCCGTTCGCCTGCCGAGCAGTAGGCGGGTCGCAGCATCCGTATGGATTGCTGATCAAGCAAACTTCTCATCGGAAGTTTGCGAATGCTGAGCGCGTTCCAAGGAACGCACTATACGCGGTGATACGATGAGAAAAATTCTCCTTGATGCCAACTTCCTGATCCTGCCGTTCCAGTTCAACGTGGATATGTTCGGCGAGTTCGACCGGTTGATCGGTGAGCGGTACGAGACATATACGCTGAATCGCACATACAACGAGGCGTTGAACGTGGAAGACGGCAAATACCGGAACATGGTGAAACGCCTGGTGGAAGAGTCAGACCCGGAAATAGGGATCCTGCAGGTCATGTCGGACCGTGACGTGGACGACGTGCTGGTGGAGCTGGCGGGCGACTACATCGTCTGCACAAACGACCGGGAACTCAAGCGCCGTCTCCGAAGCAACGAACTGCCGCACATCTACCTCCGGCAGAAAAACCACCTGGACGGCACCTACCTGCGGAACTCGACGTTCTTCTAGAACGGAGATCCAGTAGAATGCAGCGTTCTACTAGCAGTAGAACGGCGATCCTACAATTCGGCCTTCTACTAGAAGGACGTCGTTCCTGCCGGCCGCGGAGCATATTTTTAAATTTTATATACAGAGACTCGTTAGAGCCTTCTCCGGCAGCGCTCAGCGTTGACCGGTATGGACTGCTATACGTGTTTGTATGGCAGTGTGGGGAGGGCGAAAACAGGTGTGATGTGGTATGAACGATCACTGGAAAGATTTACCGACAGGTCCGAACGTGCCGGACGAGGTCTGGGCGATTGTTGAGATCCCGAAAGGCAGCAGAAACAAGTATGAATACTCGAAGAACCTGGGAACGTACCAGCTTGACCGGGTGCTCCATTCGCCGATGCAGTATCCGGGAGAGTACGGGTTCATCCCGCGCACACTGTACGATGACGGGGATCCGATGGATATCATGGTGCTGATGAACGAGCAGACCTTCCCCGGCTGCGCGATCAAGGCACGGCCCGTTGCACTTATGCGGATGACGGATGACGGGGAGAAGGATGACAAGATCCTGGCTGTACCAGCTGAAGATCCAGCGTTTGACCATATTGAGGACAAACATCATGTGCCGCCACACCTGTTGAAGGAGATCGCGCATTTCTTCGAGACCTATAAAGACTTGGAAGAAGATAAGATTGTGAAGGTCCGCGGATGGGACGACCGTGACAAGGCTATTCAGGCCGTTGAACACTCGGTAGACCTGTACAAGCGGCGGATCGGCAAAGGTGACTAACAACAATGTACTCACAGATAACGTTCAGAGAAAAGATCAAAGTACCGCCACAACTCCTCGGCGGCGATGTCGAAGACGCCGTGAAGGACAGTCTCAAAGACCAGTATGAGGGCCGGATCGATCCGGATATCGGTGTTGTGCTGGCGGTCAAATCAATCGATAACATCGAAGACGGAGAGATCAGGCCGGAAGACGCTGGTGTATACTACCCGGTTGACGCGGATGTTCTCACGTACATGCCGGAACTCCACGAAGTCGTGATCGGTGAAGTCTCAGAGATCACCGAGTTCGGTGCATTCATCAGTCTTGGGCCGATGGAAGGTCTTTGCCACGTCTCCCAGATCATGGACGACTACGTCTCATACAACGAAGAGCAGCATATCCTTGCAGGGGAGGACGGCAACAAGACACTGCAGGAAGGAGACACGGTGAAGGCACGGATCACCGCGGTCAGCATCGACGAAGACAGTCATAAAGTTAACCTTACAATGCGACAACCAGGCCTCGGCAAGCTTGAATGGATCGAGGAAGAAGCCGAGGAAATGGCCGAAGCTGCAAAAGCAGCAGAGGAACAGTGAGGCGATAAACGATGGTAGAGAAGGCATGCACAACTCGAAAATCGCAGGAGAGATTTTCTGCGTTCCACAATCGAGGGATATAGATGGTTGAAAAAGCTTGTACAAACTGTAACCGGCTGATCGAGAAAGGCAACACCTGCGATATCTGCAAGAATAACGAACTGACCACGAACTGGAAGGGACTGGTCGTTATCTACGACCCGGAACAGTCAGACCTCGCAGAACGCATCGGTGTCGCAACCGCCGGACGATACGCAGTACGGGTGAACAGCTAATGGAACTGGACGTTACAGGACGGGAACGCAACGAACTGCTTGATCGTGAGGACATCGAACTTGATATCACGCACAACGGCGAGGCAACGCCGTCCGAGAACGATGTCCGCAGCAAGCTTGCTGCAGAACTTGATCTTGACCCCAAGACCATCCGTGTAGACCATGTTTACACGGCGACCGGTCAGGGCAGTTCACGTGCAGAGGTCACGGTGTATGATGAACCGGTCCTCGACGAACTCCCGGAAGAAGATGGTGGGGATGAAGAAAGCGAGGAAGCGGAAAGTGATGACGCGGATACCGCCGATACAGAAGAACAGGAAGAGGCTGAAGCGGATACCGAGGATGAAACACCTGACGGAGAGGCAGCCGAAGCAGAGGAAGACGAAACTGACGAAGCGGATGAAGCGGCAGAGGAGGACGAATCCGCTGAAACCGATGAAGATGAGGAAGGTGAAGCGTAAATGACGAAGCACGCGAAGGTTGAACAGCACGAAAAGTACGGCGAAGACGGATCCACGGATCACCCGAAATGCCCGCGCTGCAGTTCGTTCCTGGCGCAGCACGACAATCGGCAGACATGTGGAAAATGCGGATACGCCGAGATCGAGAAGTGACCAGGTGTCCTGCAGTAAACCTGTTCTACCAGTGGATATACTGTTACTAGTTGATAGTTCGTTTCTGACGGATGAAGTACCGTTTTGCTGCTGCCCATAGGACTTCCAGGACCGCTTCCACCAGTAGGTTGCGGCGGGGTTAAAAAACTCTTCCAGCTGATGGCAGTATGCGTTCAATCCTGCTGTTCATCGGTGCCGGGGCAGTGATCGGGGTTCTGTTATCGCTTGCACTCCCTGCTGTAGCCCAGCCCCCGTCGGATCATCCAGAATCGCATCTGCACGGTACCAGCCCATACGTAGTTCCTGATCATGCAGGGTTCTTCGTCTACCCGGAGGACCGGTTCCACTCAGGGCACGGCATCTACCGTGATCCGGGACCGACCAGGTTCTGGTTTGATCCTGACCGGCAGCGTGAACGTCCAGCCATTATCCAGCGTGACCCTGGGACAGCGATCGTGCAGCCCCCGACGCGCCCACTCCAGACCGATCCCCCGACAACACCCCCGGATCGACGGGTTGATCCCCGGACAGATCCGAGAGCTGATCCGCGTGTAGATCCGTCCGCCCCCGTTCACGACCCGCGAACAGATAGACATGTGCACCATGATGGGGTCCATGACAGATACCACCCGCGCCCGGGTCACCGGGACGATGTCCACGTCCACCCTGACCGGCGTATTGATCGAGATCCAACAGTGAATGAACGGAAAAAGGCTGAACGCAAAATACGAATCGGAGACAAACCGTTGATCGGGGAAACACACCGGGAGAAGATTGAACGCCGTGCCGCACTCCTCGAGGAGCGCCGAGACCGGTTCGTGGACCGGATGCTGTACCGAAACAGGTAATGCCCGCCCCGTAACACATATTTTTAATCTTCTCACAGCATACTTGCCCCATGCACTGTCTCGGGATCGAATCAACTGCCCACACGTTCGGCGTTGGAATCGCCACATCTGACGGCGAGATTCTGGCAAATGAAAAAAGTATGTACACGCCGGAGGAAGGCGGCATCCATCCGCGGAAAGCAGCGGAACACCACTACACGGAAGCATTGAACGTGTACAAGAAGGCACTGGCCAAGGCAGGACTTACGCCAGCAGATATCGATGCGATTTCGTTTTCGCAGGGGCCGGGCATGCCGCCGTCCCTCGACGTAGGTGCCGTGTTCGCCCGGTCGCTTGCACAAAAACTGGACGTGCCGCTGTACGGCGTGAACCATGTGATCGGCCACATCGAGGTCGGACGGCTCACAACCGAGGCTGACGACCCGGTTGTACTGTTCGTGTCCGGCGGGAACTCACAGGTCATCTCCTATGCTGGTGGGAAGTACCGGGTGTTCGGCGAGACACTGGACATCGCGGTCGGGAACGCCCTGGACAAGTTCGCCCGGAAACTCGGTATCCCGCACCCCGGCGGCCCGAAAGTAGAGGAACTGGCGGAGCAGGGAACTGAGTTGCTGGAGATGTCGTACACTGTGAAAGGGATGGACTTCTCGTTCTCCGGCCTTGTCACCGAAGCGGAACGCCTGTACAACCAGGGCGCATCAACGGAGGATGTCTGCTTCTCGTTCCAGGAACACGCGTATGCGATGCTGATCGAGGCCACGGAACGGGCGATAGCCCACCTTGAAAAGGACGAGGTATTGCTGACTGGCGGCGTTGCAGCGAACACACGGCTCCAGGAGATGCTGACCACGATGTGCAGTGAACGTGACGCGGATGCGTACACGGTCCCGTTCGAGTACGCGATGGACAACGGTGCCATGATCGCCTGGCTCGGGATCGAGGAGGCGCAGACACGCGACCCGGACCCGCTTGAAAACACGGTCATCGACGCGAACTGGCGGCCCGACCAGGTCGACGTGACGTGGCGGTAGGAGGAGAACTGTCCCGGGCCGGGAACGCTTATTTATGCTCTCGCTCCACTATAGTGTTCG
Organism: Candidatus Nanohalalkaliarchaeum halalkaliphilum; assembly: GCA_022729315.1. Taxonomy (GTDB): domain Archaea; phylum Nanohalarchaeota; class Nanosalinia; order Nanosalinales; family Nanohalalkaliarchaeaceae; genus Nanohalalkaliarchaeum; species Nanohalalkaliarchaeum halalkaliphilum. The sequence continues at coordinate 9,704 of JALDAF010000046.1, forward strand.
GTACTGATGTCCACCCGTAAATATCGTGAGGGAGAGGCCGGGATCGAGGCGGCGGTAAATGCCGTGGTTGCCGGTGGCACCATTGTGTACCCGACGGAGACGTGTTACGGGATCGGCGGGGATGCACTGGATCTGGACGTGATCGACAAAGTTTACGCATTGAAGCAGCGGCCGCGCGAGAAGAAGCTGACCGTTATCGTGGGCAACCTGCAGATGGCGGAGAAGTACTGTTACCTGTCGCCGGAGGAACGTAACCTGTGCGAGGAGTTCATGCCGGGGCCGTTGACCCTTGTAGCGAACAGGAAGCGGAACGTACCGGACGCGTTGAACGACCGGTTCGTGTTCCGTGTCCCCGGCAACGAGACAGCACGCCAAATCACGCTCCGCGCCCGGACACCGGTGATCGCGACCAGCGCCAACGTCAGCGGCCAGCCCTCCAGCTATACTGTGGAGTCTATTGATGAGGACATCCTGTACGGTGTGGATGTGGTGGTTGACGGTGGTGAACTGGAGGAACAGCCGTCCAGCACGATCGTCGAGGTCACCGATCATCACGCGAAGATCCTGCGGGAGGGACCGATCAGTGGTTATTCGATCCATCAGGCGTTGAACGAGTGATCACACGGTACGGTATTCAGGACTGGAAGACATGCCGCCGGACCTCCAGCAGATTTCGTCGATGCGTCTCCTTCCACTCCTCCGGGTTCTCCATCAGTTCCTGGAAATGGTTTTTCAACACGTCCGCCGTGATGATGTCGGGGATCAGTACGTTGTCCGCACCGTTGTTCAGCAGGTA
>JALDAF010000058.1 GCA_022729315.1 Candidatus Nanohalalkaliarchaeum halalkaliphilum
AACTCCTGGTACTTGCAGGTATCGGACTTGCATTCGGCCCGGCAGCCATGAAAAAAGCCTGGCGGTTCCTCCCCTGACCACCCCTCGACACTATAAAACCTGCTGCCCGTATTTTTTCTACAGGGAAACGGCGTCAGTTAAGAGCCAACCACCTGAGGATCCTCAATGAATATAACACTGCCATTCCGGATGGCCTGGCTACTGGTCAAGGCCTGGGTCGGGGTAGTAAAACGTATCATCAACATGATACGGCGCATACTACGGTGGATACGGCGAAAAATCACGCGAACCACCGCCGCACCCACAGAATAGCGGCCTGTTTCACCCCCTGAACCCCCTACTTTTTAGCTGGCGATCACCCACAGTACCACTATGGGACGAAAGCTGGCACGGGACCTGCACACGGTCTGGAAGATGATCCGGCTGGCCCGGAAGAAACGCGTTGACTTTATCGCGGGCGGTATCACATACTACGAGTTCTTTGCGATCGTCCCACTCCTCCTGCTCACCTTCATCTTCCTCTCAACGGTCGGCGGGGAAGACCTGGCAGTAGGTATCCTCCTCAGTATCGGAGCATTCCTTCCGCCAGCAGGAGAAGAGCTTATACGGGAGATACTCCAGCAGGATGCCGGCCGCACCAGTATCATCGGACTGTTGATCCTGCTCTGGGCATCCCTCCAGCTGTTCCGCAGCTTCAATATCGCCTTCGACCAGATCTACGAAACGGAGCACGCGGAAACACTGATGGAGGAGATCGAGGACGCGATCGTCGCCCTTGCCACGGTCAGCATCGCTATCCTGATCACCGTGGCCGCAGCCGCATTCATCCACACCTTCCCCGGCGCCCAGACCACTGGACTGCTCTGGACCACGGTACAGATCACCGGCCTCACACTGGTGTTCATCCCACTCTACCACGTCTTTACAGAGAAACAGTACTCGCTCAGGCAGTTGCTTCCCGGTGCACTGGTCGCCGGAGCTGGCTGGACGTTCCTCCAGTCCATGTTCCACCTGTATACCCAGATGGTTGGCGGCAGCCTCTACGAAGTGTTCGGTGGCATCCTCCTGCTCGTCCTCTGGATGTACATCGGCAACATCCTCATCCTGTTCGGCGGCGTCGTCAACCTGGTCCATAACCGCAAGAACTAGTCACCAGTTCTGAACAGTATCTCCGACCGATAACTGCCCGTGGTTCCGTCCACATCCCCAAAGAACAGGTAGGGTATCAAACCAATATCCGGCCTAAAACACACGGAAATATGGTCGAACCCCGGATTTTCGAATCCCCTCGGGACTGTTGGTTTCGCGTGCACACTCTTTGGATGTGGAACTGTTTCCACCGGGTATGGTTGACCGGTAGTGGCTCCGGGTGGAACTGCTGGAAACAACCCGGTCTTCCATTTAAAGGTTCATACAACCAGCAGTGCTATGCCTGTATCCGATCAGCTATCCCGGTTACCGGCGCTCCGTCCCGGCATCAATCTGCTTCGCCGCGACCACCCGTCCCAGGGCGCGATACAGTCCCTGGTACTGAACGAGATGATCGTGCAGGGCGGGGACGCTGTCTGGGTGGACAGTCACGGCAACGCTTCGACACACGCGTTTAACCGGATCGCTCCGGATGAACGGTTCCTGGAACGTATCCGTGTCGCCCGTGCCTTCACCGCCTACCAGCATTTCTCATTGACGACGCAGCTGCTGTACCAGGTGGACCGGAAGACCGCTGTCACTGTACTGCCAGAGATAGATCATTTCTATGCGGGAGACCTGCAACCGGATGAGGATACGGAGATGCTGGAGGCAGCACTCGGTACGGTGGAGGAAGTGGTTGCACGGTACCGGATACCCGTCCTGGTCTCCACAGCAGGCAGGTTGACCGACACGGTGACGGATCACGTGGACCGGGTGATCGACTGCCGGGTGACTGGTGAAGGCGTCCGGTTCGAATCCGATGATTTCCGTACCCTGGTGTACCGGGGAAACGGCTACATCCAGACCACGCTGGAACTGTTCCGGCTGCTCGTCCACAAACAGTATGTGACACAGAACCCGGTACAGGAGGCGGTGTGAGATGGGCCGGACAAATCCCACGTTCCGCCGTATCATCCAGGGAACGAAACAGGACTGGCACGACTACCGTCGCGCACTCCGCCGGGAGGACAAAGCATACTTCGACGCACTGTTCGAGGACGCAGAGTACCATGCAGACGCATCCTCCTACCTGAACCCGGAGGACCCGTTCACGGCCATGCTGTTCTCCATGCTGCTGGAGCAACGAAAGCAGATCACCGAGCTGAAACAACTGATCGATGCCCGGACGGACACTGATGTACAAGGCTGACTTCTTCGGCAGCACCGTGATCGAATGGTCGGTTGGCGGCGAACTGGAGAAACACCGGAACTACCACCCTGCCTGCTACGTGTCCGCCACCACCCGGTCCGACCTGCACCTGCTCAAGGACCGGTTGGACTCCCGGGGAGACGTAAAGGACACGGGATTCGAACAGTGGCGGACGGACTGGCAGAACGCCCCGGAGGATGTGCTCCGGGTGGATGCCAGAACGGTCGATGCCGTATCCACGATCAGCCACACGGTACGACGGGAAACCCGGCCCGGCCGGTACCGCCTGTTCAACGTTGATCTCTCCCCCCAGTTCCGGTACTGCCTCGAACGATCGGTTCCGCCGCTCCCCACGAACGATCCATCAACCTGCACGATCATGATACCGGAGAAACGGTTACATGACCAGGATATCTCCCGCCTCTCCATCGACGGTGAAACACATACACTGGGCGAACCAGTGATGGTGCAGACCGTGCAGGACCGTATCGATACGGTCGATCCGGACATCCTCGTCCTGTCCAGCGCCGAACTGGTCCCGCTCCTGTACCGGAAAGCGGAGGAACATGATGTCCCGTTCCAGCTGGGGCGGATGGCTGGCTGGTCGCGGCTGGCCGGCCGGTCCACGTACCACAGCTATGGGCGTACCGGGAACAGTCCTGCCCGGTACAACGTGCCGGGCCGTGCAATCATCGACACGTCGAACAGCTTCTTCTACAACGAGGCCAACCTTGACGGCCTCATGTACATGGTGGAACAGTCCTGGAAACCGGTACAGGAATGTGCCTGGGCCTCCATCGGGAACGCTCTGACAGCGATGCAGATCCGGACCGCCCATGACCGTGGCGTACTGGTGCAGTGGCAGCCACGCCGCCCGGAAACGTTCAAGACGATGCGGCAGCTCCATGACGCGGACCGCGGCGGGTTCATTTTCTCCCCGAAGACAGGGATACACGAGGACGTGTACGAATGCGACTTTTCCAGCCTCTACCCGAACATCATGATCACGCGAAACATCAGTCCGGACACGGTACGGTGCGACTGCTGTGACAACACCGCGGTCCCGGGACTCGGGTACAGTATATGTGAGGAGCAGGACGGCTACCTGGCGGACGTGCTGCAACCCCTGATCGATGACCGGAACCGTATCAAGGAACGGATACGGGAGACGGATGACCCGGAGGAGAGGGATGCGTTACACGGGATGTCTGAAGCCATCAAGCTCGTGCTCTGCTCCTGCTTCGGATACCAGGGACACGCCAACGCCAAGTTCGGCCGTATATCCGCACATGAATCCATCAACGCGTACGCCCGCGAAATCCTGCTGGACACGAAAGACGTGTTCGAGGACCATGGATGGGAGATCGTGCACGGCATCGTGGACAGCATCTGGGCGACCCCGGCCAGCGGCGAGGAACAGACACCGATCACAACGATCTGCGACCTGATCACGGCGGACACCGGTATCACCCTGGAGAACGACAACCAGTACGAGTGGATCGGGTTCTGCCCGAAACGCAGCACGGACACCGGTGCATTAACACGGTACTTCGGGAAAACGATGGATGGCGGGTTCAAGGTGCGCGGCATCGAAACCCGGCAGCGCAGCACACCTGCATACATCGCGGACTGCCAGCGAACACTGCTGGAAACACTGGACCGCCACCGGTCACCGGATGCAGTCTGCAACCGCCTGAAACGCCAGATCCGTGAACTGCAGCGGCAGCAGGTTGAACCGGATCGGCTTCTTACACGGAAACGGGTGTCTCAACCGGTCGACCAGTACCGGCAGTACACTCGGACCGTGGCGGCGCTGGAACGCGCCGCGATGCACGGGTTCCCGGTCCATCCCGGTGAGGACGTCCGGTACGTGGTGGTCAATGACGACCACCGGTCACCGGACCGTGTCAGACTCCATTTCGAGGATGTGGACACCTACGACGCTGATCACTACACGGACCAGCTGATCCGTGCAACGGAAAGCCTTCTCTCCGTCTACGGCTGGGACCGCCACCGCATACGGGACCACCTTGCGGACACCACGAACCCGGGTCTCCACGCGTTCATGAACCCACAATCCTCCTGAAACACGGCTGGAAAACCGGTATATTTTTGAACGCAGGAATCCCACGTACACTGTATGATTGCCGAGGCGTTCCGGTACCCGCTGGAGTCGGAGGACTCCATCAAAACACTGCTGATCGGAACACTGCTGGTGCTGGGAACTGTGCTGATCCTCCCACTGTTTGTTCTTCTCGGTTACCTGGTCCGCACCATGCAGGCCGCGGCCCACGGCAAACCAACACCCCGCTTCACGGACCTGAACTATACCGACCTGTTCCGGGACGGCCTGAAACTTGCCGCAGTCCTTTTCGGGTACTGGCTGGGGATTTTAGCACTGCTCCTCCTCACCGGTCTCACCGCTGAAATCAGTTTCATCGGCACCCTGTTCTCACTCATCACCACCGTGACGTACCTTTCATACCTGTACGCGTTTCCCTCCATCATCTACCATTACAGCCGGAACAACGATATCCGTGACGCATACAACCTGAAACAGATCCTCCGGTTCACCTGGAACCGCACCTACCTCACCATCTTCCTCCTCCTCGCCGCTACCCTGCTCATCTTCACCACCCTCCAGGTCGCCCTCTTCATCACCCTCATCGGCATCGGACTCATCCCAACCCTCCTCTTCTACGAACTCACCGTCTACGGCCGATTACTGGGAGAACTGGTCGGGTAATCAGTACACGGGCGCCGAAAACATGACATGTACAGCATTGAACGGTACGAATCCTGCTTCCATATTAGACGTTTCGGACGAAAACCATAATACTGTTTTAATATTTGGTGCATGGTACAGTCTCTATGCGGCGCGGACTCCCGTACACTGATGGACAGAACATCAGCCGAAGGACGTACCTGGCTACACTGGCCGGTGCTGCAGCAGCAACGACCGCCGGATGTACCGGGGACGACTCGCCGCAGTTGCCGGAGGAATTCGAATACAATCTGGAGAAGACGCAAGAGCTCCAGAAACGGTTTATAGCAGAGAGAACCGAGGCCGCCCAGATACTGGATCAGGACTCACTTGAAACATGGGCCACTGTACTGGAACAGGGAGATGATCAGGTACCTGAACGCATGAAAATCGAATCAGAGGTAGAAACAGCAGCCGGGACGCCCTATGAAGAACTGTCATTTCATTCAAACTACCTGGATGATCCGGACCATGAGCACTACCCTGGAACGGTTGTCGGCACGCTCGCGGTTATAGCCCATCCCGTACTCGCATTCTACACACACCCGGATTCACCAGCAAAAGATGTTGAAGCCTACCAGGACGCGATCGACAGTATGTGGTTCGGTATCGCAGGCCAGGACGAGCAAGGCATTGCCATGGACCTTGACCCAAGCGTAGTCGATGAACTGGAAGAGATATACGAAGCAGATGGTGGTGACGGATTTGCCGCCCGCCTCGGCGTAAGTGCAGCCGCCATACAACATGCAGAGCCGTACCAGGTCTAGGACGACCATTCAAAATTGAAATTGGGGAGTTTCCTGTATTAAATAAAAGAATCACTGCCCATCAAAAGCCAACCATGAACGAATTGTATGGGAATGAGCGGGAGGCAATGTTGACGTTTGCGAAGGAAACTGAAGCGTTTCAAACGTATCAAGAGTACTTCCAAGACCTGGGGTATGACGTACAGGACGGCCCAGTATTTGAGAGGGAAGTAGAAGATCAAACTCAATCTCTCTACACTGCGTGTTTTGCATTTGGCACCGAGGATCTGTCCAGGAAGGGTGAAATGGAGATCACCTTAAAAGGCGGGGAAGTTGTCAACGCATATGCCAACATGGATATTAAGCTGGATGACGACTATGTGCGACTGGACGAAATCCTATACGAGGACGGTGACCTAATCAGGAAAACAGAGAGTAAGCAGATGTAGCTGGATAGTGTGTCGTGACAGACTTTTTCCTACGTGCGCTGTATACCCCAAGGATTCAGGAATAGTGCGTTCGGGTGTATCCTAGTTGGTATTCCTATCACAAAATTACTTTTGTGTCAATCTCTATGCATTTATAAACCTTGTACTACATTTGTATTACAGGTGTCATACAAAAATGGAGCGTGTGCAAGTACGGCTACCTGATGAAGACCTGGAGCGCATAGGGGAAGAGGTCAAAAAAGGGCGGTACCCGAACAAAAGTGAGGCAATCCGCGACAAGCTCCGAAAAAGCTATATCTTAGAAGCAATGGTGAACATGAGGAACGCCACAGAGGGGTTAGACAGAGAAGAAATGCTGAAGCAGCTAGAGGAGACACGGGAGGAGATGTATGCCGAAGAACAAAGAGAGAAAGACAGTTCTAATTGACACCTCTACATTATTTTCTGGACTGGGATGGAGCGGACCACCTGCAGACGTATTACTCACAATCTACAGCAGTGATCGCTTCATACTGCGGCTTTCAGATCGGATTCTCCAAGAACTGTTCAGGAACGTCAACAAGTTCCCTGAGGAAAGACAACCAGATGCATTCCAGTCATTGGAGTTCCTGCAGAAAGCTGCTATCATCACTGAAGACCGCTGGACCGAACACATCGACCAAGCTGAACAGGACGTAAACGAACTGAAAGATGCACCAATCATGGCCGCCTACCTCCTCGATGACACAGACTACCTCATCACCAGCAACCTTCAACACTTCCCCACCGAGATCTATGACACC
>JALDAF010000035.1 GCA_022729315.1 Candidatus Nanohalalkaliarchaeum halalkaliphilum
CAAGTGCCGCCTGGATCTCGTATGCGATACCGACTGCGGTGATCAGGTCTTTACCGGTCTTCTTGTTGTATTCAGCGGACACGACGGCGGACGCGATATTGTCGCTGGGATGTGGGGTTTCGCCCGGGGCAAGGAACGAGTCCATGTAGTCCAGGTACCGGGTCAGTGTCGTGTTCATCATCGCGGCCTGGGGCGGTGACAGTTTCTGGTCCGCGCCCCAGATGGTGCAGTCACCATCCGTCTCAACCTCGGTCACCGTCTCACGCACGATCTCCACCGGTCCGTGGCCGATCGCACCGATCCCGATCCCGATAGAATCCAGGATCCGCTTCTTGACCTCATCAACAACTGTTTCCGACAGATCTTCGTATTCCGTACCCGCTACAAACGCCGCCATCTTCTCCGTGTCCGTCATACCATACCCATTACCGGAACGGATAGAAATATGTTCGTACTCCCTCCGTGGTTTGCCACCCGCCAGCAACCACAACTTTTTTATACTGTTATCACCAATTAGTGAGTACAATGACGGGGACGAGTGGAGAACAGTCAGGCTGTCTGGCTTATCCGAAGGTACAGAGTCCTGTCTCCATCGATGCGTTCGTCGTGGTCGACGCGCAGGGAAACGATACCGCCTACCTCCGTGCCGTGATGGAACGGGAGCGTGACGGGACACGGGTAACGGTGACAGAAGAGATGATCGTGAGGAACGACGACGTGAAGCAGTGGCAGCGTCGCGCCGAGACCGAACACGGCGAGGTCATCGCCCGGCAGCAGACCCTCCGGTGACACGCTTTTTTCTCCGGCTCTGTAGCCTCATCAGTTATTCGCCGTGGACCTGGACCATGACGGTGCGGTCGCGCGGCCCATCCAGTTCGACCAGCAGAATGTCCTGGTACGTGCCCAGTGCCAGCGTGTGGTCGGTGACCGGGATTGTGCACTGCCTGCCCATCAGCCCGGTGAGGATGTGCGCGTGTGCGTTGTTGTCGTGATGGGCCTCGTTGTGTGCGTAATCCCCCTCCGGCGGCACCAGCTCCCGTACACGGTCAAAGAAGTCGTCGTACAGCGGCTGGTCGTCCTCGTTGATCATTACGCCGGCCGTCGTGTGGAGACAGTGGACCAGGCACTGGCCGTGCTGGATCCCGGACTCTCCGACCACGTCCTGGACTTCCGCCGTGATGTTGTGAAAGGATTCGTTCTCTGTGCCGACCGTGAACTGGTCCGTGTGGAACCGCATATATCTCCATGTGCCCGTCCATCATTTATAGATTGATGATTATTGCAGAACAGGCCCCCCTGACAACCCTACGGGCTCAGCCGAACCGGTCCAGGCCGGACTGCTTGCCCTTCCCAAGTAACTGGTCTTCCGTGTATCCGAACACTTTGAGGACGCGGAGGGCAACCGGGATCACCTGTTTCTCGATATAATAACTGGCGTCGTAGTTGTCCGCGTACGTCACCAGTTCGGTCCGATCCGAGATCGCATCTCCTCCGTTGCGGGTGACGACGTACGCGATGATGTCGCCTGCACCGATATCGTCACCGCGCTTGATCGCGCGTTTCGCTGCCTCGGAGTGCGGCGTCTTCGACTCGTAGTTCTCCGGGCGTTTCGTCATCTTCGTGTAAATCTTCACCTCGTCCACCGGCACGTCCCCGGACTGTAACCGTTCGATCGCGTCCTTCACCACCTCGACCCCTTTTTCCACCTCGTCCTCCAGTACATGGCGGATCACCTGCTCCTGGACGTCCTTCGCGATCCTGGACCAGTCCCGGCGCACCTGTTCGAACCCTGTGATCTTCATGTTGCCGTCCTCGCCCAGCAGCGCATACTTCTTCTTCGCGCCCTGCCCGGATTCGGTGTACGTGAACAACCCGCGCACAAAAAACCCTTCAAGCTCCAGTTCCATGAACTCGGGGAGTTCTGCGTTCACCGCGTCCTGGAACGCGTCGGCACGGTCCCGGACGTCACCCCCCTTGATGAACACCGAGTCCGTGTCACCGTACACCACGTCGAATCCCATCTCCTCAGCGATCTCGATCGTATCCTGGATGTACCGTCGTCCAAGATACGTCGTGGCCTCCGCGCACTCCTTTGAATACCAGCGTGCCCCGTTATATCCAAGGTAGCCGTAGAACGCGTTGGACAGGATCTTCAACGCGTTCTGGCGGTTATCCATATCCCGGTATCGTTGTGTGGCTTCCTCAACGTCCGCCATCTCCCCTTTCAGATCGTACCGTTCCCGTACCAGGCCCTCCAGGATGTCCGGGATAAACCCTGGATCGTCCTGGCAGAACAGGTATTCGTTATCGTCCACATCCACCGCCAGCTCGTCCTCGCATCCCGCCACGTCCAGCACCTCCGGCGAGATATTGTGTGCAACGATGATGGTCGGGTACAGGGAACGGAAGTCAAACAGGGCGATATCCTCGTGCAGCCCTTTCTCCGGTTCGTAGACGAATCCCCCGGCGTACGCTCCTTCATGGTACCGGCGGCTGCGTTCATCCTGTGTCGGCCGGTTCGGCACCAGTCTATCCTGTTTATGCGCCTGCCGGACCAGGAAGTTCTCCGTGAGCTGGCCGTAGGTGTGACGGCACACATCGAACGGTGGCAACCCCGTGAGAACCGAGAGCGAGGTGATCTGCGGTACCAGGCTGTCCCCCAGCCTGTGCGCGAGCTCGGCATCCTTCAGCGCGTACTTCGCCAGGAGATCCAGCTCCTTCTTCTCCTCCCAGTACTCCTTGATCTGCTCCCATGACACGTCCTCCTTACGTTCACCCACCAGCTCCGCGGCCACCGTGTCCAGTGAGAGCGTGTCGGTCTGCAGGCCCATGGATATCACGTTCTCCACGAACGCGTACAGATCCAGATGGATGCGGCCCTCCACGTTGGCACCGGCGAACCGGCCGCGCCGCTGGAACTTCATCCGTTCACCGGTCCGGCCCAGCGTCAGTTCCATGCCGTGCTCCTGCGCCCGGTCCCGCAGCACATCGAAGTCGAACTCGTCAGTATTGTACCCGACGATGATGTCCGGATCCTGTTCCGCCACGATCTCAAGGAACCGTTCCAGGAGCGCCTTCTCATGCGGCACCGTCTCAACGTATTCTGCCGTGTACTCCTCCTCACCAACAGCAAGCACCGATTCGAATCCGTCTGCATACAAACTGCACATGAATATTTCGTTTTCATAGACTTCAAGGTCAAATGCGAGCGTTGAGAACGCGTATTCTCGGTCGTCTGTCGGCTCGGGCCGGTCCGATAGAAACAGGACATCTGGTTCGCCGGTCCGTCCGTTGTGGTCGCCGTGAAACGTGGCCCATCCCGCGGGGCTGAGATCGCTGTCGATGAAATACCGCTTGTAGAACGGGACATCGAACTCACGGGTGTCTGCCACCGCGTCCCACCCCACGACATGGTCGCGGACCTTCGGAACCTCTGGCGGAAGCTGCGTCACCACCTTCAGGACCGTTACCGTCTCGCGGCCATCCGTCTTCTCCTCTTTCTCTACGCGCCTGACCGTTACCGTCTCTGCATCGTCTTCCTCCGCATTGACCTTCAACGTGTCCAGTCGCTCCCGCAGCTCGTCCGGGTCTGTATCGTCGGCCGGTACCACATAGAAGTAGGGATCGAACGAGGTATCCACCGCCATCACCGGGGTACCGTCCTCCTGGACGGCAAAGATGCGGACGTGTGGTTCGCCATCCTCGATGATGTAGTCCGCGTCCAGGATGCGTGCCGCTGTTTCCGTGGCCATGTATACGGCTGCGCATCTAACCGTTAAATAAGTCCAAGGAACGGGTTTCTGGAGAGGGGAGTAAGGCTTTTATGCCAGCGCACGGAAAGATGTTGCGTGGTACAAATGCGTATTCTTGTCCTATCAGACATCCATGGAGACGTAGGAACCCTGAAACGTATCGTAGATAGAGAGACGGAACCATACGATCTGATACTGGTGCTTGGCGACATAACAGACGTGTCAGTTGATGATTACGTGGACCGGGCCAGGGAGGTGGTCGAGATACTGGATCAGCAGGGCACGTTCGTTAAGGCGATCCCTGGCAACATGGACAACGAGAACGTGCTGAAACTGCTGATCGAGAACCGTATCAACCTGCACAAGGACATGTTCACACTGAAATCGTTCGATTTCGTTGGGTTCGGCGGGGGAACCACTCCGTTCGACACACCGTTTGAACCAAGCGATGAGGAACGCGGCCAGGTGCTGAAGACGCTGCTGCAGCGTACATCCGCACCGAACCGCGTGATCGTGTCCCACCACCCGCCGAAGAATACACTGATCGACCGGACCAGTGATGGCGAACAGGTGGGAAGCGAATCACTGCGAAACATCGTTGAAACCGAAAACGTCCAGATGGTGCTGAGCGGCCACATCCATGAGGCCGCAGGCGAAGACCAGCTCGGCGACACCGTGATGGTGAACCCGGGAGCGGTACAGGACGGGCGGTACGCCCTTCTGGACGTATCAGATGGAGAGGTTGCTGTTGAGCTCAAAGAATGCTAGCACATCGGACCGGGTCCAGCGGCTTGAACGCCGCATCAACGGATTGAAACATTCCCTCAGCGAACTGCGCGAGGAGAACGAGGAGTTACGGAGTGAGATCGCGGCGCTCCGCGAGTTCGAATCACGGGCGGGCGACCAGCTGATCGATCTCCACGAACGGCTGGAGGACCATCGCGACCAGTTCCGTCAGATCAAGGTGAACGAGAACCGTATCGAAGACCTGTACCTGCGGTCGGAGAGCAAGGTCGGTGTCAGCGCGTTCAACGTGATGGAGGAACGTGTCCGGCAGATCCGTGCACAGCTCGGGTTCCTGGCCGATGCGATGGAGGTTGACCGGGAGGAACTCCCACAGCGATCGCTTGACAGGGCAGAGGTATAAGAACGTCAAGCCACCAATGCTATACTGGTAGCCATGGCAGGAGAACTTCCCCTTGCACCACTGAAGCGGTTGATGAAGCAGGCCGGTGCGGAACGCGTCTCTGACGATGGCGTGGAAGCGATGCGGGATGTGATCGAAGCGGAGATCGCAGAGCTGTCAGAAGAGGCCAACAGGTTCGCACAGCACGCCGGCCGGAAGACGATCAAGAAGGAAGACGTGCTCGCCGCTCACTGACAGACATACATACAACCCAGCATTAGCCTTACAATCATTTAGATATACGTATTTTTCTTTCCGTAATCGGCAAAAAAACCACATTTCCCATACATTTATATATCAGGGGTTGTAGATGCTGTAGTATGAGCGCCCCTGGTCAGGTACGGCTGAAGCTACTGAAGGATCTGGCTAAGGGGATTGATACCGCGATTATTGCCCCGTTCTTCTACATGAGCTAATCAGGGAATGATGCCATGCGTGGCGGACCCGAACAGCGAACGTTCAACCGGATGATAGCGCACACGGTTTACGAGCCGGGTGGAGCGTAAGATCCTTCACCACTGGGACCACACCCCGGAAAACGGGAGTACAGACGATCAGAGGAGACCACGAATGTGTACCGATTGCCGAACACTTGAGGTCGAAATGGACGCGCAGAAACAACGGCGGGCAAAACGAGACGCGGTCAGTGTCCATCCAGACGCCAACGTGAAACGGCTCACGCCATAGCCCGTCGTACATAACGGGGAAAGAACCGGTCCGGCTACGTGTCGCTATCCTGTACGCCGGCCTCGCCCTGCTCGATATCCGTCACCACGTTTTTCCAGGAGACGGACATGTTGCGGAGGGCGTTCCCGAACCGGTTGGAGAGCTGGATCGATCCCTCGAACTTTTTCCAGTCCACCATCCCCATCGGCACCAGATGCTCCCGGAGCAGCTTGTACACCGTATGCCGGTTGTGTCCCCTCTCCTGCAGCTTCGATACGACAGACGACACCTCCAGCTCGTGGCGGCCCTCGATCCGTTCACTCTCCTCCTCAAACAGTGCAAGCATATCCTTCGTGATCTCCCTGTACGTATCCTGTGTCGGGAACACCTGCTCCAGGATCGCATCTGCATTCATCCGCGTTGAACATTCGTCGTGCTTTACGACCATATCCTCATCCTTGGGCCCCCGCGCATATAATGGTAACGATACAGTCAACACTGAACTAACCTGACCCATTTAATGTTCTCCCGGAACAGGTTCACCAACCATGGACGACTACCGTAACATGGACCGTATCCACAGGTTTATCCAGCAGCAGGACGCCTCACTCCTGCCAAACGAGTACAACGGTGAACTACCGTCAGCGTATCGGCACTACGTGAACGCCTGTGAAGACGTCGATCCAGCACAGCTTTCTCCAGAACACGCGGCCCGGCTGGCCGTTGCACCGCGATACGCGCCGGAACAGCAGGAGGATGTCGCAGCCCTCCTTGATGATTACCTGGACGCCCATGGCCTCCCCGGCCCGAGAAACACCGGGGAACACACTGTTGAAACGGTGCAGGACGGTATCGAATCCGTTCTGGATGGTGCGGTTCATGAACATTTCCCCGCGCTGGATGATCATGCCGCACACGAATGGACGGACTACCTGTGTCGTGCGTACGTGCGGCGCGGTGCAGAACTGCTTGAACCGTGACCGTGGGCTGCTCTCACCACTCACGTACCAGCGGCTCCACCGACCGTGCCGTCTCTTCGAGCCCCGTCTCAACGTCCTCGTATATGACTTCGATCTCCGCTGTGAGGCATGTTCCACGCTCAAGCTCCTGCCCCTCTACCCGTATCGTGTCGGAGGTATCCGCAGGGATCCGTTCGTCACCACTGAACGAGTACCCTCCCCCGGTCTCTGGCGACACGGTAAGCTCCCGTAACACTATCTCCGAATCTGTACGTAGCACAATCGACAGTTCACTGCCGTGTGCCCCGGTAAACATGGCCTCTTCCAGCGCCATATGGTCCACATCAAGATCCGGAACTACCTCCTCACAGTCTCCGGCTCCACCGTACTGGGACATGAAACCGGCAAATACGCCGATCAACAGCAACCCCACAATGCCTGCAATACCGTACAGAAGTATACGCAGCACAGACCCCGAACGTGGCTCCATACTCACCGTTTCTCCTGTGGGCTAAAAAATCTTTCTAACTGTGTGGCCGTTACCGGGCATAGTCCGGCTCGTTGCCCGGCGTCCATTTGATGGAACAGCCTATCGACGGGAGAAAGTCCTCCTCAACGCCGTCACCGGACAGGAGCGATTCGATCGCGTCACGCATATGGTGCGTGGTCGGCTCCTCCTCTGGGTTCATCGCATCGTCAAGCCGGCCGTGGTAAACAAGTTCGAACGACCCGCCTACGTTCGCAAACAGAAACGGATCCGGCGTACAGACCGCACCGTATTTCGTCGCAACCGCCTGATCCTCATCACGCAGGTAGACATCGTACCGGATCGTGCCGTCCTCCACGAGCTCCTGCATCCGCTCCATGGAGTCCTCAGGCTTCTGGTCGGCATCGTTCGGGTTGATCCCGATCACAGCAACTTCCTCGTACTCCTCCGCGATATGGTTCAGTTCCGGGATCTTGGCCTTCGCATACGGACAGTGGTTGCAGGTAAACACGATAAGAACCAGTTCTTTCCCTGCAAACCCGTCAAGCGCATGCATCTCCCCGTCTGCACCGGGAAGCTCAAATCCAGGCGCAAAATCTCCTCGTTCGAGCATGTCCTGCGACTCTTTTACAGCCATCCCAGACTATGTTTGGGGAACGAGGTTTAAAAATAAGCGGTATTCTCACAACTCACACCCGCGCCGTACCCTGTTTCCTCCATGACCGCCCACCCGAACCAGGATGCCGTTCGCTTCTACAGGTCGAACACATCAAGCCCTGTCTTCTCATCGCGCCGATGGGTTAATGGCGTATCCCCCATCACCAGCAGCAACTCGAACGTTCCGGATACGCGCGCCTCGTTGCAGTGACCGCCGATAGCGGAGAAATCATCCCTGCCAAGCGTGATATGGGCGTGGATCTTATCCGGTCCGATGTTCCCGGAAAAATTCATGACCTCGAACTGGCCTTCGTACACTTCCTCGGTATACTCCTGGCTTTCCACATCATAATGGCCTAACACCGCCCGGTCAACCGCGCCGATCCCGCTCATGAACGCGTTCTGGATACGGTACCGGTTCCGGAGTTCCTCTACCGCCCCCATCACCTCTTCACCGGGCTCCAGCCGTACCACCAGCCTCGGCCCTTCATGTACAACATCCATGGCAGTACCTTCGCCACAGCACCTATAAACCCCCGCGGTTATTCCATCAACGGAACCACTGCATCTCCCTCAAACACGTGTGATGTAACACATGTGTTGTAACCCCAATATGTGCGGAGATAATGGTTGTCACGAGTGTTCGCACAGCCTGCACAAACCATCCGAACGTTCGGAGTGTGCAAAACGGGAGAACATGTAGCGCAGCACAACAATGTTCTGCAGAATATATTTTATGTCCACACTATTTCGGGATCGCTGCTCGTGAGTGTTCGTAGGAAAAACACACTCCTGGAACGCCGATGGTTTAAAAGGTGAACTCGGCAGTCAACAGTTGACCGAATCGTCAACAGGCTGGCGGCTCAGGACGGCCTCCCAGATCGATCTGTTGACCATCTAGTTCACATTTATATATGGGTGTGTGGCCACCATGGTGACGCCCCAGGCCGATATAGAAAACCGCGTTTTTCAGCGAAATTTCGCGGTTTCGGCCGATCATTGACAAGATCCGCAGATTTTGTCAAAAACGGCAGATCCGGCGCGAATCGGCCAGGGTATTCCAGACACATCCGCCTATCGCGACACGAATGTTCACAATATGGGAACACACATCGAACCGCAACCGACCAAACTGGCCGCGAGTGTTCATTTCAAGAACACACTCAAAATCGGCTCGAGTGTTCGTTTTGATTGAACACGCTAGGGTGTTCGAACGCGCTGCACACTCGTTGGCCGAGAGAATCTCAACGTTGTTCTGTAAAACACATGTTGGAACGTATGTTACGGACATCAGTGTTTGATGGGTTGTTCAGCCTGACCGTGCTCATCCAGCGAGTCCATGAGCTCGGCCATATTCTGGGCGACTTCCTCGCCGTCCTCGGTGAGTTCGATCAGTTTTTTGCGTCCTTCCTTGTTGAACTCGATAAGGCCGTGCTCCTTGAACTGGTCCAGGATCTTGACGGTGTGGGAGTACGTGCAGTCGGCCTCCTTGGACAGCACCGAGGCGTACTTCGCGTCTCTTCCACGTACCAGCCCGACAAGAATCTTGGCCGGCTTGACATGCAAAAAGACATCTTCCAGTGGTTTCATAATTCCCCCATAGAGACATTATCTCCGTTCCTTAATTAACGTAATGGTTGGCAGTGTCGGCTGATGCACGTGTTTCACGTATTTATAACTCCGGCATCATACGTGCACCATGGAGCTAACACCAGAGTATGCGCGGCAGCTGCTGGAGAGCGCTGGCGCAGAGGATGTGAGCGATGAGGCAGCGGAAGAACTTGCGCAGACCCTGGAGACATACGCCGGCTACATTTCTGAGGAAGCTATCGCGCTCGCGATCGATGAGGACCGGAACGTCGTGCGGAAGCAAGACATCATCGAAGCCGAGCGTTAGGCGCTCTATCCTTTATTTTCAAGCGTTCTGAACATGTTAAATGATAAAAAGGTTTCCTCCGCATATACGTTCATGGTAGATTCGTTGATTGATCGGATTTCTGATGAGAGTGGAAAACCACGGGACGAGATCGTGGAACGTATCGAGGACAAGATGACCGAGATGTCCGGACTCGTCTCTGAAGAAGGTGCGGCCCACCTTATCGCGCGTGAAGAAGGCGTTGAACTGGCGGAGGCAGCAGAGAAGGAACTGAAGGCTGAGAACGTCGTCCCAGGGATGCGCCGCGTTGATATCAGGGCCAAGGTCGTGAACATAACCGATACCAATACGTTCACCAACAGCGATGGTGAGGAAGGGAAGGTGCGCAACCTGGTGCTAGGCGACGAAACCGGCACGGTCCGTATGAGTCTCTGGAACGAGCAGGTCGACGTCGCGGAAAAGGTAGATGTTGGCGACTGTATCGAGATCCAGGGCGCGTACTCCCGTGAAGACAACCGCGGGAATGCAGAGCTCCGGATCGGGAACGAAACGCAGATGGAGATGCTTGACGATGACGTGATCGGTGACGTGAAGCAGAGCCAACGTTCATCCGGCGACTACGAGCACGTGAACATCGGTGAAGTTTCCGATGAAAATATGAACTATGAAGTTCGGGGCACCGTGATGGAGATATACGCGGACAATCCGTTCTACAAGGCCTGCCCCGAATGTAACAAGAAGGTTGAAGAGGAGGACGGCAGCCATAGCTGCAACGAGCACGGTGATATAGAGGTGCAGCACAACATGATCCTGTCCGCGATCGTGGACGACGGGTACGGCAATATCCGGACCGTGTTCTTCCGGGATGAGGCAAAACGTTTGCTGGACGCTGAAGACGTAACCTTCGACGGTGACGCCGACCTCGTGAAGGAGCGGGCAGCCGACGTGAAAGGACGGGACGTTTCTGTAAAGGGGCGATCCCGGTATAACGACTTCTTCAACAGTATCGAACTCATCGGCAACCAGGTCTCCTTTATCGATGAAACAGACCTGCTGACCGAAAAACTTGAAGATGTGAAGCATGCATGAGCGACGAACAAGACATTGCATTGGACGAACTGCCTGGCGTAGGCAAGAAAACAGCAGAGAAACTACATGACGCAGGTTACGGTAGTCTTATGGCTATCGCCACGATGAACGCATCAAAACTCCAGGAGACGGCTGACATCGGTGAGAAGACAGCGACCACGATCATCAACGCTGCCCGGGACGAACTTGATATCGGGTTCTCAACCGGTTCCGAAAAGATGGAACAGCGGGAGAGCGTGCGGCGCATCCCCACGGGAAGCGAGGAAGTAGATGATCTGCTCGGCGGCGGCGTTGAATCACAGTGCATCACCGAGTTCTACGGCGAGTTCGGCAGTGCAAAGACACAGATGGCGCTTCAGCTCGCGGTGAACGCACAGGTCTCCCCAGAGGAGGCGGCCGCGGACCAACAGTCTCCCGATGAGGATGAAGAAGACGGAGATGAGTCGAGCACAGCAGAAACTACCGCAAACGCTGCAGACTACAGTAAAGGGGTCGTGTTCATCGACACGGAGGACACCTTCATCCCCGAACGGGTGGAGCAGATGGCCGAGTCACGGGGACTGGACCCTGAAGAGGTACTGGACAACATTTTCGTCGCCCGTGCCTACAACTCTGACCACCAGATCCTGCTGGCAGAGGAAGCGCAGGATATCGCGAGCGAGCATGATATCGGGCTGATCGTCGTGGATTCGTTGACCGCACAGTTCCGGTCCGATTACGTGGGCCGTGGACAGCTTGCGGACCGGCAGCAGAAGCTGAACCAGCATATGCACACGCTGCAGCGGCTTGCAAACACGTACAATGCAGCCGTTGTCGTGACCAACCAGGTCATGGCGAACCCCGGGCAGCTGTTCGGCGACCCAACGACCGCGATCGGCGGGCACATCATCAGCCACAACTCTGCATTCCGGATCTACCTGCGGAAAAGTAAAAAGGATAAGCGGATCGCCCGACTCGTCGACTGCCCATACCTGCCGGAAGGAGAAGCAGTGTTCAAAGTAGACGAAACAGGAATCATCGACGCTTAGACAGAGAAGAAAACGGCGTGAGGCGCCATCCCTCTTTTTCTTTTTTATACAATGTCATCCTGGCTGACGATCACGAAGTCACCGACTGAACGCACAGCACTGAATGGCACCATGTAACGGCCCTGGTTGTCCTGCTCTACACTGAGCGTGGACAGATGGTTTGTTGGGTTCGAAACCAGCACGTTCATCAGTTCACCGGTTTCCGAAACGAAGCTCACATCATCGACCTCACCAAATGTCTGTCCTTTCTCTTCGCTTACCAGCGTCTTTCCGATCAGTTCATCTCCTCTAATTTTACCTGTCATGATAGACCACAGCAACCTTGTCGAGAAACAGCATTATATAAGTAACGTTACTCGGAGGTGTTCGAACTGTACAGGTAGTTCCGCCCCTTCCGCTTCCTTGACACCAGCTCCTGCTCCATCAGCCTCCGAAGGATATTATTTATCGAGCGGATGGCGTGTGCACGGGACTGGTAGTCCTCCATCCCCATATGCTCCACGATCTCCCCCGACGTCGCCTGATCGAGCTCCTGGATCGCCTCGTACACAGACATCTGTTTCGTTGTCAGGGCATCCAGATCAGGTTCATCCTCCTCAACCTCCGTAGGGTTGTTCGTATCATTTGAACTCTCATCCCTGTGATGCCCCCCCACTTCACCTTCATCTCCAGCACCGGGCTCTTCATCGTCATCAAGCACTTCTTCAACATCGGATTCATCGATGATCGACTTCTCCTCATTCGCCGCCCGGATAACAGCATCGTTACATACACGCAACACTTCACGTGGAAAGCCCTCGGTGGCTTCATACACTTTCACGACAGCACCCTGGGTGAAGGGTTCGATCGACCGGCCGCCCACGTGTTCGATCCGCTTCCGGATCAACTCGATCGTATCATCACGATCCAGAGAATCCAGCCGAACCACATCAGTGGCACGACTGTACAACGTATTCACGTCATCTTCGAGCTTGTCCTCGAACTCGGGAAGTCCAGCCGCCACGACGGTCAGATAATCGATATGATCCATCGCCGTCCGCAGCCACTCCAGCACCTCTATCGACGCCTCATGCCCCTCATCAACCAGTAACACCATCTGATTCGAATATTTGCTGTTCAGCGCCTCGTGAATGTTATAGAGCGAATATGAGTTCATGAACTGCGCCAGCAGCCCCTGGTCAAGCACCTCGTTCTCCAGGAAGTTCAACAGGTCCGGCTCCGTAACAGGCGGCTTGGACATGTAGAACAGGTGAACATCTCCACCATACTCTGCCTCAACCTGGCGAAGCATATTCGTCTTTCCTGCACCTGTGTTACCCAACAGCAACGTGAGCTTGCTGTTCGACTCGATAGCGTCCTTGATGCGCTGATGCTCGTCTTCATACCCGATCATAAGATCCGGATAGATGCGGAACGTGAATGGATTCTGTCCCCACTCATATCGCTCCATCCACTCCCCGATCTGTGATCGCTCCATATAAGTCACGTGAATTACATAGTGAACAGCAATTTATTTAACTTTTTGTCACGTGACCAACGGATATTCATGCGCTGCTTCATTTCCATCGATGTAGAACACGAAAATACACGTGACAACATACACTCGTTCATCAAAGAGATCGATGGGTTTCAGGGCATCAATACCGTTGACCCAGAAAACCTCCATCTCACACTCTTATTCCTTGGAGAAGTGAATG